>NZ_JBQCWY010000780.1:0-1305 GCF_051956955.1 Neisseria sp. P0021.S005
TACGATCCCGTCCGTTTGCGCCAAGATTGCCTGCAACAATTCGGCAGCCGTGCCATTGCGCAACACCTGATCGACACCTTCCAAAAAGTGCTTAATAAATAGGCATAAACCATACAGGCCGTCTGAAATCCTTCAGACGGCCTGCCTGCTTCCAACAAGACAAATCTAGTGTAAATTTAAGACAATAACTAAACTTTTTGATTTAAAATCAGTCCAAGGAAAAATTGTTACCTACAATAATATCCCACATATATTATGCGCTATTACGGAACGATTACTCGCTGGAACAGCAAGCGCGGCTTCGGAGCCGCTACCATAGAAGACACAGACCAAGAAATCTTTCTTGCACTTGCCGCCTTTACCACCCTTACCCGCCTTCCGGCCGAAGGGCAACACATCTCCTTCAACATCACAGAAGGCCGACGCGGCCGCAAAGAAGCCGAAAACGTCTGCTTCGCCCTCGATTGCGCCGACTGCTTTGACGTCCTCGTCCCTCCCCCCGAAAAACCCCTCGCCGGCAAACAGGCCATCATCGGCCTGATTGCCGTTATCTTCGTCTGCAGCATTTTCGCCGCCTTGTGGTATGGACTCCACTTTTCCGACAACACACCGGAAGAACCGGCCGTCAAAAAACAAGAAACCATGGTTCACGAAGTAGCCGCCAAAATCGAAGCCGAACGCAAAGCATGGCGCGATGCCGTCAACGGCAACAACCAACGCTCGGGACAGCCTCAACGCGCCAAAGATAATACTTCAAAACAATAACGCTGTATCCAATATAAAAAGGCCGTCTGAAAAAATGGGAAGATGAAATTATAGATTTCTTCCTCATTCTTTCAGACGGCCTTTGTTCCTACCTCAATTCGGCTCAGCCATTTCCAACGCTTGTTTGATGTCCACAGCCACAACACGCGATACGCCTTTTTCCTGCATGGTTACGCCGACGAGTTGTTCTGCCATTTCCATGGTCAGGCGGTTGTGGGAGATGTAGAGGAACTGGGTTTGCGCCGACATTTCTTTGACCAGGTTGCAGAAACGCGAGGTGTTGGCGTCGTCCAGCGGGGCGTCGACTTCGTCCAGAAGGCAGAAGGGGGCGGGGTTGAGGCTGAACAGGGCGAACACGAGGCTCATGGCGGTGAGGGCTTTTTCGCCGCCGGAGAGGAGGTGGATAGTGCTGTTTTTCTTGCCGGGCGGGCGCGCCATGATGGACACGCCGGCGGTCAGGAGGTCGTCGCCTATCATCTTGAGGGTGGCTTCGCCGCCGCCGAACAGGGTCGGGAAGAAGGTTTGGACTTTGCCGTTGAC
>NZ_JBQCWY010000781.1:0-1304 GCF_051956955.1 Neisseria sp. P0021.S005
GCCGATATGGTTGTGTATGTGCTGGTGTACTTCATCACTTCCGGCGTGATTCTGTCCTCATTCGATGCCTGGCTTATCGTGCCGTTTATCTGCTGGATGATTGGATTCGCGATGATTATGCGCTTCCTGATTCCCAAACTCGGCAAAACCGCTGCGCGTCAGGCCGATGCGCGCTCGTTGATGACCGGCCGCATTACAGACGCCTATTCCAATATCGCTACTGTCAAACTCTTCTCCCACGGCGCACGCGAGGCCGCTTATGCCAAGCAGTCGATGGAAGAGTTTATGGTAACCGTCCATGCCCAAATGCGTTTGGCAACGCTGCTGCATACCTGCAGTTTTATCGTCAACAGCTCGCTGACCGTCGGTACGACCGCCTTGGGTATTTGGCTTTGGTATCACGGCCAAGTCGGCGTAGGCGCGGTAGCCACCGCCACGGCCATGGCATTGCGTGTGAACGGTTTGTCGCAATACATCATGTGGGAATCCGCCCGATTGTTTGAAAACATCGGTACCGTCAACGACGGCATGGCTACCCTGTCCAAACCCCACACCATCCTCGACAAACCGCAAGCCCTGCCGCTTAAAGTCACCCGAGGCGAAATCAAGTTTGATCACGTCGATTTCTCCTACGAAGCAGGCAAACCGCTCCTCAACGGCTTTAATCTGAACATCAAACCCGGCGAAAAAGTCGGCTTGATCGGCCGCAGCGGCGCGGGCAAATCCACCATCGTCAACCTGCTCCTGCGCTTTTACGAACCGCAAAGCGGCACGATTTCGATCGACGGCCAAAACGTGGACAGCGTTACCCAAGAAAGTCTGCGCGCCCAAATCGGTTTGGTGACGCAAGATACCTCCCTGCTGCACCGCTCCGTGCGCGACAACATTATCTACGGTCGTCCCGATGCGACCGAAGCCGAAATGATTTCTGCCGCCGAACGCGCCGAGGCCACCGGTTTTATTCCTAACTTAAGCGATGCCAAAGGCCGACGCGGCTATGATGCGCACGTTGGCGAACGCGGCGTGAAACTTTCCGGCGGCCAACGCCAACGCATCGCCATCGCCCGCGTTATGCTTAAAGACGCGCCGATTCTATTGCTTGACGAAGCCACCAGCGCGCTTGACTCCGAAGTCGAAGCCGCCATCCAAGAAAGCCTCGACAAAATGATGGAAGGCAAAACCGTGATTGCCATCGCCCACCGCCTCTCCACCATCGCCGCGATGGACCGCCTCATCGTCTTGGACAAAGGCCGCATCATCGAAGAAGGCAGCCACACCGAGTTGCTCGAGAAACAAGGCCTGTA
>NZ_JBQCWY010000782.1:0-1297 GCF_051956955.1 Neisseria sp. P0021.S005
AAAGAATGCAGTTCGCAGTAAACGTGGGCTTCGCGCACGCGGCGGGCGATCAGCTGGGTAACTTGCGAGCCGAAGTCGAGAATAAGGATTTTGTCTTGAGTCATGGCGGAAACTTTGCAAAATGTAAGAAAACGGTGCGGCCGGGAGGATAAATTTCAAATTTAAACCACAATAAAAAAGGCCGTCTGAAACGGCGAGATTATACCATTGTTCAGACGGCCTTTATAGGGCAAAACCCAAATCTCTCATCTTTCTATTTTGTGTGTTTCTCAGGAATCATGTCGCTGCGCGAGAGCAACAGCAGGCAACCCAACACGACCATGCCGATGGCCAGCAACGGCGAGAGGTAAATCCAGTAGCTCATGTGCAGATAAATGGCTGTACCGATATAAACCAGCATCGGGCCGGAAACGATGGACTGTTTGTTGATGCCGTCCATAATCAACACGGCAAGGCCTAAAATAATTAATGCGCCGGCAATCATTGTCGATGTCGCAGGCAAAATATCCGTAGCGCGTAAAAACCAAATCGCGCCAAAGATAATCAAAAACAGAGGCAGAAAAAGTGAGGGGCGGGACATAATAACGCTCCGTAAAGGTTTCAGACGGCCTGTATTATTGGGTGCGTCGGCCATGCAGGCAAGATATAAAAATGCAATCTTGTGTGTAATTATGCAAAGGTTGGCTCAACCAAAAGGCCGTCTGAACAGCGGCAAACCGAAATCAAATATTTCAATTTATCCCGTTCCAGATGGCCTTTCAAATCATCAGGCTTTGCCGGTGCTGCCGAATCCGCCTTCACCGCGCTCGCTGGCGGCAAACTCGTCCACGACTTTAAACGCGGCTTGGACAACTGGCACAATCACCATTTGCGCGATGCGCTCCATCGGCTCGATGGTAAACGCTTCTTTACCACGGTTCCACAGAGAAACCTTCAATTCGCCTTGATAATCCGAGTCAATCAAACCGACCAAATTGCCCAAAACAATACCGTGCTTATGACCCAAGCCGGAACGCGGCAACAAAACGGCTGCATACGCAGGGTTGGCCAAATGCACCGCCAAACCGGTCGGCACGAGATACACATCGCCCGGCTGCAATACAACAGCTTCATCCAGGCAGGCACGCAAGTCCAAACCGGCAGAACCGGGCGTTGCATAAGCAGGCAGGGAATCGGCCATTTTCGGATTTAAGATTTTCAGTTCGACTTCGGTTTGCATGACAGGACTCCGTATTGTTCTATATTGGAAAGGGCTACGATTATACACAAATGCCCTTGAGGCCGTCTGAAAAAACGG
>NZ_JBQCWY010000783.1:0-1291 GCF_051956955.1 Neisseria sp. P0021.S005
GTGCCGCCGGTTGCCACCAAATCATCTACCAACAAAACGCGCGCGCCCGGCCTGATGGCGTCGGTATGGATTTCTACCGTTGCTTCACCATATTCCAAAGCGTAACTTTGAGAAACCGTATCAAACGGCAGTTTGCCTTTTTTGCGGATGGGGACAAAGCCGACGTTTAGCTGATAGGCCAAAGCCGCGCCAATAATGAAGCCGCGCGCATCCAAGCCCGCAACAACATCAACTTTTTGCCCCATATAGCGGTAAACCAGTAAATCGACCAGCAGGCGGAAATATTCTGCGCTTTGCAAAACGGGAGTGATGTCATGAAACAAAATCCCTTTTTGCGGCCAATTTTCAATTTTACGGATTTTGTCCGCCAAAGCTTCTACGCCCATTACTTCAGGATGAATCAACATCTCGACATTCCGAAATCAAAAAGTTTTTAACGCGATATTGTAGCGGTCATATGCGGACTTGCCAAATTAATCGATACAATAGCCAAATTTTGCAACATGCCGTCTGAAATTCCGAGAAACATTGTGTTGTGTTATAATTTACAGGTACATACCATCGACTAAACCACCATGCAAAATCATAAAAAAGGCAATATTTACATCATTTCTGCCGCTTCCGGCACAGGTAAAACGACCTTGGTGTCGCGCCTGTTGAAAAATCATGACGATATCCGTGTTTCCATTTCTCATACCACGCGCCAGCCGCGAGAGGGTGAGGAACATGGTGTACATTATCACTTTGTTCCCAAAGAAGAATTTGAATCATTGATTGAGCAAAGAGCCTTTTTGGAACACGCCAATGTGTTCGGCAATTATTACGGCACCAGCATTGCCGGCGTAAATTCGCTGAGCGAAGAGGGCTATGATGTAATTTTGGAAATCGATGTGCAAGGTGCGGCACAAGTGCGTAAATCGTTGCCTGAAGCCAGCAGCATTTTTATCCTGCCGCCTTCCTTTGAGGTATTGGCGCAACGTTTGATTGGCCGTGGTACAGACAGCGAAGAAGTTATTCAAACACGCCTTTCAAAAGCCCGTCATGAGATTGAGCAATCCGTTTTGTTCGATTACGTCGTCGTGAATGACGATTTGGATCGTGCCGAAGCCGATTTGTTCCACATTATTAAAGCAGGCCGTCTGAAAAAATCCTCTCAACAGGGATTTATCTCAAACCTGTTGGAAAATTCCTAAAAAACAGCGAAAATAACCGTTTATTTGAAACATAGAAAGAAAGCAAGCAAACATGGCCCGTATTACTACTGAAGACTGCACAGGTAAAATCCCTAACC
>NZ_JBQCWY010000784.1:0-1273 GCF_051956955.1 Neisseria sp. P0021.S005
CTGCGCTGATATATAGAATCAGTATGATAAGGCCGTCTGAAAACGCTGTTTTCAGACGGCCTGAAGCTTTTGCCGTTTGCCAGAATATGCTGCTTCAAGTTAAAATCACACATTCCAACATGGGTATCACATCATGACTAAATTCATTTTCGTAACCGGCGGCGTTGTATCTTCTTTGGGTAAAGGTATCGCCGCCGCTTCTATTGCTACTATTCTCGAGTCGCGTGGCTTGAACGTGACCATGCTTAAGCTTGACCCGTATATCAACGTTGACCCGGGTACCATGAGCCCGTTTCAACACGGCGAAGTATTTGTGACCGATGACGGCGCGGAAACTGACCTCGACCTTGGTCACTATGAGCGTTTCATCAACGCCACCATGACCCGCCGCAACAGCTTCAGTACCGGCCAAGTCTATGAAAACGTGATTGCCAAAGAGCGTCGCGGCGACTATTTGGGCGGTACCGTACAAGTGATTCCGCACATTACTGATGAAATTAAACGCCGTATCCATGAAGGCGCGGCTGGTTATGATGTGGCGATTGTTGAAATCGGCGGTACAGTCGGCGATATCGAATCGTTGCCTTTCTTGGAAGCCATCCGTCAAATGCGCAGCCAGCTCGGCCGTAATAATACATTGTTTGCCCACCTGAGCTATGTTCCCTACATTGCCGCCGCCGGCGAAATCAAAACCAAACCGACCCAGCATACCGTTAAAGAAATGTTGAGCATCGGTTTACAACCGGACATCCTGATCTGCCGTATGGACAGAGAAATGCCTGCGGACGAGCGCCGTAAGATTGCTTTGTTCTGTAACGTTGAAGAACGCGCCATCGTGGGCAGCTACGATGTGGACAGCATTTACGAATGCCCTGAAATGCTGCACAACCAAGGCATCGATAGCATCATTACCGAGCAGCTTCAACTGAATGTCAAACAAGCCGATTTGACCGAATGGAAGAAAATCGTTCACGCGATTCAAAATCCGAAACATACCGTCAAAATCGCGATGGTCGGCAAATACGTTGATTTGACCGAGTCCTACAAATCATTGATCGAAGCACTGAAACACGCCGGTATTCACACTGAAACCGACGTACAAATTACCTTTGTCGACAGCGAAAGCATTGAGAAGGGCAATGGCGACGTTTCCATGCTCAAAGACATGGACGCGATTTTGGTGCCGGGCGGCTTCGGTTCACGCGGCGTGGAAGGCAAAATTGCCGCCGTACGCTATGCGCGTGAAAACAACGTACCATACTTGGGCATCTGC
>NZ_JBQCWY010000785.1:0-1273 GCF_051956955.1 Neisseria sp. P0021.S005
ATACTGGCAACAGGTATTATTGCCGGTATTTTGTTCTTCTTGAACCAAGGCAACCAAAACGTTTTCAAAGAGCTGACTCAGCCTAAACAAAGCGAAGAACCTGAAATCCTGAAACCTCAGGACAAAGCAGAGAAACGCCCAACCACCGACACTTCATCTACCCAAGCAGATGAAGAAAAAGCCAAAGCAGAAAAAGAAGCTGCTGAGAAAGAAGCCAAAGCTAAAGAAGAGGCTGAAAAGGCTGCCAAAGAAGCTGAAGAAAAAGCTCAAGCGGAAAAAGAAGCTCAGGAAAAAGCCGAACAAGCAGAACGTGAAGCCAAAGAAAAAGCTGAAAAAGCCGCCGCCGACAAAGCCGAACGTGAAGCCAAAGAAAAAGCCGCAAAAACGGAAGCAGAAAAAGAAGCCGCCAAGAAAAAACTGTCCGAGAAAAAAGCCGAATTAGAGAAAAAACGCGCAGAAAAAGCCAAAGCTGAAAAAGAAGCTACTGATAAAACTGCAAAAGATAAAAAAGCAGCCGACCAACTGACCGACAAACAAAAAGAGCGTGCCGAGCGCAAATTGGCTGAGAAAAAAGCAGCCGAAGCCAAAAAACAAAACAAGCCGACACCTGAGCAAATCCTCAACAGCGGCAGCATCGAAAAAGCACGTAAAGCAGCAAATGCCTCTGCAACAAAAGAAAGCAGCAACGCTGCAAATAAACAGTCAGCAGAAAAAGCCGAAGCAGCTGCCAACAGCGGTAAAAAAGCCTTCCTGCAACTTGGTTCATATGCAGACCGTTCCAGCGCAGATTCACAACGTGCAAAACTGGCTATTTTAGGTGTTTCTTCCAAAGTGGTTGAATCGCAAAACGGCGACAAAACCATTTACCGAGTTCAAAGTAACACTATGCAGCAGGAAGCCGCTGTGAAACTGCAAAAAAACCTGCAAGACCATAATATCAACAGCTTGATTCGTTCTACCAAATAATGGAATCACTGATGAAGCAGCGTATGAAACAAACCATTGCCGTACTCAGCCTGATCCTGCTCAGTCTGAGTGCGCAGGCTGCTACCGAAGGCGTGGACTATACCGTTCTTAGTCGCCCTATCCCGCAGCAGCAAGCCGGAAAAATTGAAGTGCTAGAATTTTTCGGCTACTTCTGCGTCCATTGTTACCATCTCGATCCAGTTTTGTTGCAACACAGCAAAACCTTTGCCAAAGATGTTTCCTTACGGACAGAACACGTCGTTTGGATGCCTGAAATGTTAGGCTTGGCCAAAGTAGCCGCTGCCGT
>NZ_JBQCWY010000786.1:0-1270 GCF_051956955.1 Neisseria sp. P0021.S005
AGATGATGAAAAATAAATATATTTTAATAAAAACAGCAATCAGTATAACTGCCATATTTATATTTTATCTTCTAATTCAAGAAAGCAGCGGAAAAACTGAAAAACCATCATATTTCTTGATGGCCATGTTTCTAAACTCGCTTTGGTTTGATAAAGAAAATAAAACAGTTATGGCTGCCGTTACGGCAATTATTGCCGCCTACTTTATATTTGTCGCACTATCCGATTAATAAGCAAACAAAAAAGGCTGCTTGGAAATTTCAGGCAGCCTTTTAGGAGGATTTTGATGGAACATTATCTCCTCCCCAAGAATTTGTTATGAAAAAAACAAATCACCGCAGCCATGATGATTCTGACGATGATTGCTCCCGCAATGGCAAACAGCTTCGACAATCAGACATTTGAAAGCCAAGTGTTCCACACGCAGGCAGATACGCCTATGCAGTTGGCGGAGCTTTCTCAGAAGGAGATGAAGGAGGCTGAAGGGGCCATGGCGCCGTTGGTGGCACTTGGGTATTTAACTAGGATAGGTACTTTTGTTGCTGCAAGATATGCTACCCCAGTAGTTCGAGGGCTCATATTTTTTATGGACGCCAATTGGCTAAGACTCCAAAATAATTAGAATTTGTTGCGGGCTTGGGCAATAATTGCCCAATCATATTGTGTATTTTATGAGGGGTGGTGATGATAATTGAAGTTGAAATTGATAGTACTAATAACGAGCAGATTTCTTTTTTAAAAAAATAGCCGTTGGTCAAGCTCTGAAATTATAAGAAAATTTCCAAATAATAAATTATTTTTTTCAAAAAATACGCTGCATTATAATAATGCGGACAAATTACTGTGCAGGACAGTCATTTTTCCGGAAGGGACGATTCTTTCCTACGAAGAAAATTCCAAAAAATTTAATTTACAGGTAAAAAATGCACAAAAAAATAATATTAAGTTGCAAGGTGTATATACACCTTCCACCGAACTGGTTCATGTAGTTCATAATCTTTGCCTGTTAGGAAATGTAGTTCTCCGTATCATAGGAGATAATACTGATTTGAATAATATAGAAAAAATAGAACTTAATTTTGAGAAGTTTGATAAGTATTTTTTTTATATCGGAAGATATGGAAATAATGTTTATAAATAAATAAACCAATTTCCAACCAAGCCTGCTATCGGTTTGGTTGGAAGTAAGAGGAGGTAAGGTAGTGTTTCCTGTTATTTTCTTTTCGACATTGGGCTGTATTTTAGTATGGATAAAAGATATGCCTAAAAT
>NZ_JBQCWY010000787.1:0-1254 GCF_051956955.1 Neisseria sp. P0021.S005
GTTCCCACACATCCCCGGCCACCACTACTTCGACCTGAAGAGCGAAGCGCTGACTCCTGAAACTGTCGCCCAATACGATTGGGTGGTTCTGACCACCGATCACGACAAATTCGACTATGACATGATCACCGAACATGCCAAGCTGATTGTCGATACACGCGGCAAATTCCCAGTAAAAAATCCTAAAGTCATCAAAGCATAATCTTGCTTCAGACACATCCGGCTGCCTCCGGTTTCCCCGACCGGGACGGTAGCCGGTTTCCCAAGGCTATTTGTTTTTCAGACGGCCTTGGCAAACCGGCAACGGTAACAACACATACCCTACGAAAAACGCTCAGCTCGAACTTCTGGCCGTCTGAAAACAAATAATATGAACGCGAAAAAAATCCTCGGCTACGCATTGGGCCCGATAGGAAGCGCCGCTTTCGGCCTGCTTTCCCTGCCGCTCATCTCATGGTACTTCCCTGCGGAAGACATCGGCCGTATCGTACTCTTGCAGACCATTGCCGGACTGAGCATCCTGTTGCTGGGCTTGGGGCTGGACCAATCCTATATTCGCGACTATTACGCCGTTAAAGACAAGGCCGCGCTGTTCAAATCCGTTTTTTTATCGCCATTGATTCTGACTGTGGCGGTTGTGGTTTTAGTGTTACTGATAAACGCATCATGGCCGTCTGAAATCATTTTTGACATCCCCAGTGCAAATTTGGGGATTCTCTTTCTGATTTTCTTGGCCACTACGCTGATTACCCGTTTTTTAGCCTTGATTTTGCGGATGAAAGAGCAGGCATTGGCTTTTTCCGTCAGCCAGCTTGCGCCGAAATTCTTGATTTTGGTGTTGGTTTTTGCCGTGATTGCTTCCGGCTTACCTACCAATACTACTTCGCTGGTTTTTACCTACACCGCAGCCCAAGTGCTGACCGTTGTACTGTTGATATATCAGCTGCGCCAAGACCTGCAAGCCGTTTCCCATGCGAAATGGTCGCCCGAGCTGCATCGGGACGGCCTGCGCTACGGCCTGCCGCTGGCATTCGGCAACTTGGCCTATTGGGGCCTGACTTCGATTGACCGCTTTGTCCTCAAAGACATCTCGGGTTTGGACGAATTGGGCATCTATTCGATGGCAGTCAGCTTTGGTGCCGTCGCCTTGATTTTCCAAAGTGTGTTTTCCACTATTTGGGCGCCTTTGGTGTTCAAATGGGTAGAAGAAAAAACCAATCTGGATAAAATCGGCGACATCACGCTTTCCATGAC
>NZ_JBQCWY010000788.1:0-1252 GCF_051956955.1 Neisseria sp. P0021.S005
ACGAGGTTAATCCATGCCATGATGCCCATGGCCATGTCTGCCATATCCCATACCAAGGGTACGTTGGCAACTGCGCCGAAGTAGACCCATGCCAAAACCAGCATACGGAAAACGGCGGTAACCAGCCAATGGCTCTTGATGAATTGGACGTTGGACTCAGCATAGGCATAGTTGCCGATAACGGTTGAAAAGGCAAACATAAACAGGATGGCGGCAAGGAAGCCCGCGCCCCATTCGCCTACCTGGCTGACGATTGCCGCTTGGGTCAGCGCCGCACCACTCAGGTCGCCGTAAGGCTGTTGATAGGTCAAGACGATAAAGGCAGTGCATGAGCAGACGATGATGGTATCGACGAAAACGCCCAGCATTTGAATCATGCCTTGGGAGACGGGGTGTTTCACTTCGGCTGCGGCTGCGGCGTTCGGCGCAGAACCCATACCCGCCTCATTGGAATACAGGCCGCGTTTGATACCCTGCATCATGGTGGTCGAAATCAGACCGCCGAGGAAACCGCCTGCAGCCGAATCGAAGTTGAACGCGTTGGAGAAAATCTGATCGAACACATCAGGAATCAGGGAAATATTGGTAGCAATGATGAAGAGTGCTATGACGAGATATAAAACCGCCATCAGCGGAACGATAATTTCCGCGGCTTTAGATACGCGACGGATACCGCCGAAGATAATAGGGGCAGTCAGAATGACCAGGGCGACACCGACATAGTGTTGATCCCAGCCCCATGCCGCTTTGGTGGTATCGGCGATGGTATTGGTCTGTACGGCTTCAAATACAAAGCCGAAACAGAAAATCAGGCTCAGGGCGAACAAAACGCCCAGCCATTTTTGTCCCAGGCCTTGAGTTATGTAGTAGGCAGGACCGCCGCGGAAGTGGTGGTTGTCGTAGTCCCGGACTTTAAAGAGTTGGGCCAGTGAAGATTCGACAAACGCCGAACTCATGCCGATTAAGGCGGTTACCCACATCCAGAATACCGCGCCCGGCCCGCCGAGTTTGATGGCAATCGCCACGCCGGCGATGTTGCCCACGCCTACGCGGCTGGCCAAGCCGGTAACGAATGCTTGGAACGGTGTGATTCCGTGCGGATCATCACCTTGTTTGCGGCCGCCCAGCATTTCTTTGATACTGCGGCCGAAGAGGCGGAATTGTACAAAACCGGTGGTAACGGTGAAAAAGAGGCCTGCGCCTAAAAGCATATATACCAACCCCGACCACATTGGGTCGTTGATGGCGTTTA
>NZ_JBQCWY010000789.1:0-1249 GCF_051956955.1 Neisseria sp. P0021.S005
GACCAATTCGTTGCCTTCCTGATAGGCGGCCAGGGCGTCTTCCAGCGGCATTTCGCTGCTTTGCATGGCTTGGGTCAGGGTTTCGAGGTGGGATAAGGCTTCTTCAAAGGATTGGGGGGCGTTTTTTTTCATGGTTTGAAATGATGGGCAGAAAAGGGGAATTGTAGCATTTTTAGATGATTAAGGCCGTCTGAACAGGGATGAAAACGAAATCAAAGATTTCTGTTTTTGCGTTCAGACGGCCTTTTTTCAAACGGAATAATGTTATCAGCCCGGTAAAACGGCTTTTTGATAGTTGAGCGCGATAAACTGCTTCTCGGCATCCAATTCAGTGATTTTGAACAATGCCTGCGATTTAGGCAGCGCGTCAAACGGAATACCGGTCGCGCGCGTTACCAGCGGCAGGCCTTCAATGCGGACGAGGTCTTCTTTGAGGATGGTAGCCGTCAGCTCGCTCGTGCCTTGCTGTTGCAGGTACACGAGGCTCCAGTAGGCTTCCATTTGGCGTTGGAAGTCGGCGTAGGCTGTATAGGCGGCATCGAAGTCGCGCAGCGCGGCGAAAAGCTCGGCATCGCTGTTTTGATACAGCGGTTCGGCAGTGTCATCGATCAGGCTGATCAGCTGCTTTTGGTTAATGTAGTCGGCGGCGCGGCGCAGCGGCGAGGTAAACCAGCCGTAATGCTGCACGCCCATGCCGATGTGCGGTTCAGATTTGGTGCTCATGCGCACTTTGCCTGCCGGTTGGACGCGGAAAAGGCCGGGCAGCTCGTTTTCATCCAGCATTTGCGCCCAAGTGCTGTTGGCAAGAATCATCATCTCGCTGACCAGCGTATCGATGGGTGAACCGCGTTCGCGGCGGACGACGGATACGTTGCCTTCCTCATCCAATTCGATGCTGTAATCGTATTGCGGCGCGCGGTCGGGCTCGTATTTGCCGCGCGCTTTTTGCAGGGCGATGGCAAATTGATAGAACCAAATCAGGTCTTGATGGTGAGCGAACATCATTTCGCCTGCTTCGTCCAAGCCGGTTTCGGCGTTGAAATGCGGCTCGATGGTTTGGATGCGCAGGTTTTCAGCGATGTTGACCGCTTCGATTTTGCAGGTTGGCGTGCCGACGTTGAACTCGTTGTCCACATCGAAATAAATGCTGATGGAAGGGCGGTATGCGCCTGCATCAAGGCTGAACGCGGCAATCCAGTTTTCGGGCAACATAGTGATTTTGCCGCCGGGGAAATAAACCGTGCTCAAG
>NZ_JBQCWY010000790.1:0-1239 GCF_051956955.1 Neisseria sp. P0021.S005
GCAACAATATTTTTGCAAGAACTGCGTAATTGTGTGTAAGTATGTTGGATGTAAGTAGCAAGCTGATCGTAGTCTTGAATTTTGTTGCCTTTGACAATATTTTTAGGCAATTTGGTAATAACGTATTTTTCCAGCTGAATTTGGTTTAAACTACGGCCTGTCAGTTGTACCATCTTAATGGCATGTTGGCTGATATCGACACCGATGGCAGAGCGGTTGTTCAATCCACTAGAAGCCTTGCCTGTTTTGGTATCTTTCGTGCTTTTAAATAAGCGCATGATTTGACTTCCCTGTATCATTTAGGAGTGAGTAACTGTTTCGTTATCCGTAAAGGACTTCTTATTCTTTGCACAGTATTAACTGTGGCTGATAGAAATCGTTTCCCATTTTACTTTATTTATCGCCATTAATGGCAAATTATTACTTAGTCATGATTAAAAAGATTATAACGACCTGCCTGGGTCTCTTATTGGGACTGGCTCTTTTCGGCGTGGGGCTGATTGCAATTGCAATTTTGGTCACCTATCCGAAACTGCCGTCTTTGGACACTTTACAACACTACAAACCCAAAATGCCGCTGACGATTTATTCTTCAGACGGCCAAGTGATTGGCGTTTACGGCGAGCAACGGCGTGAATTCACCAAAATCGGTGACTTTCCCAAAGTTTTGAAAAATGCCGTGATTGCCGCCGAAGACAAACGCTTCTACGACCACTGGGGCGTGGACGTTTGGGGTGTGGCGCGCGCCGCGATCGGCAACGTCATGGCCGGCGGCGTCCAATCCGGTGCCAGTACGATTACGCAACAGGTTGCTAAAAACTTCTACCTGAGCAGCGAGCGTTCGTTCACCCGTAAATTCAACGAAGCCCTGTTGGCCTACAAAATCGAGCAGTCTTTGAGCAAAGACAAGATTTTGGAGCTGTACTTCAACCAAATCTATTTGGGTCAACGCGCTTATGGTTTTGCATCTGCAGCCCAAATTTATTTCAACAAAAATGTTAACGAGTTAACATTGGCCGAAGCCGCCATGTTGGCCGGCTTGCCCAAAGCCCCTTCCGCCTACAATCCGATTGTAAATCCTGAACGCGCCAAACTGCGTCAGGCTTATATTCTGAACAATATGCTGGAAGAAGGCATGATTACCCTGCAGCAACGCGATCAGGCTTTGAAAGAAGAGTTGCATTACGAGCGTTTTGTACAAAACATCGATCAAAGCGCCCTGTACGTTGCCGAAATGGT
>NZ_JBQCWY010000791.1:0-1230 GCF_051956955.1 Neisseria sp. P0021.S005
GTATAAACTTGCAGGAATTTCGCGTAATCGCCTTCCAAGCCTTGTTTGCTGTCGTCTGAAACGGCGAAGCGCACGGTCATGCCGCGAGATTTGCCGATCCAGTTGCGCTGCATGGTTTTGACTTGTTCAGGCCAGTGTTCCAGCTTGTCCAAATCATTGAGCAGCTCTTCGGCGTAATCCGTGATTTTGAAGTAATACATTGGGATTTCGCGTTTTTCGATCAACGCGCCGGAGCGCCAACCGCGTCCGTCGATGACTTGCTCGTTGGCAAGGACGGTTTGGTCGACCGGATCCCAGTTCACCGTGCCGTTTTTGCGATAGACGATGCCTTTTTCAAACAGCTTGGTAAACAGCCATTGTTCCCAGCGGTAGTATTCGGGTTTGCAGGTGGCGACTTCGCGTTCCCAGTCAATCGCAAAACCCAGGCTTTTAAGCTGGGTTTTCATGTATTCGATGTTGTCGTAAGTCCATGCGGCAGGGGCGACGTTGTTTTTCATCGCCGCATTTTCCGCAGGCATACCGAACGCGTCCCAACCCATAGGCTGCATGACGTTGAAGCCGTTTAAGAGTTTGAAGCGGCTCAATACGTCGCCGATGGTGTAGTTGCGTACATGCCCCATGTGCAGCTTGCCGCTGGGGTAGGGGAACATGGACAGGCAGTAGTATTTGGGTTTGGAAGCGTCTTCGGAGACGTTGAAAATACGCTCGTCGTCCCATTTTTTCTGCGCCGCAGGCTCGATGGCGGCGGGTTGGTAATGTTCTTGCATGGTCATTCTGTTTTTCGCTTGAAAACGTTGGAAAAAATAAAGATGGGATTATAGCAGGTTGTCGGGCCTGTCGGTTTGACAAAGGCCGTCTGAATGTTTGGATGTCGGAAAAGCACAATTTCAGACGGCCTTGAAAATACTGACTTGAGTTTTTGATACTCGCCCACATATCCCACCCAGTTTGAATTCATTCTTAACACTATCAAAATTATGAGCAATAAAGATTTTTACGAAACACTTGGTGTTGCCCGCAGCGCTAGCGACGATGAAATCAAACAAGCCTACCGCAAGCTGGCAATGAAATATCATCCCGACCGCAATCCTGACAATAAAGAAGCGGAAGAAAACTTTAAAGAAGTCCAAAAAGCTTCCGACACCTTGTCTGACAAGGAAAAACGTATCATGTACGACTCATACGGCCATGCTGCGTTCGAACAGGGCAAAGGCTGTCTATTCCACACAT
>NZ_JBQCWY010000792.1:0-1226 GCF_051956955.1 Neisseria sp. P0021.S005
CCGGCCACCATAATCAAACCGGATTGCAAACCGGTCATCAGCGCAATGGCATCAAACGGCTGCACTTTCAGATGGAAGGCGAAATGGGTGCCGCCCAAAACAAAAATAGCGAACACGGCAACATAGTTGCGCTTGTTTTGAGAACGAATTACCGGCAAAGCCATGCATACCGCGCCATACCAGAAAAAGATCGTACCGAATATGCCGCTTGCCGTTACCCCCCAACCAGGAATAAACATACAAATGCGGGCCAACAGCCAAAATGCGGTCAAACCGGCCAAAGCCTTACCGCGTGTCGGCGGCTGGCCTGTCCAAGTCGCCACGGCCGTCAATAAAAATGCAATGACAACCAATCCGGCATAGCCCCAAATCATTTCATGGGCATGCCAATAAAAACCCGGCAACTCAGGCGTACCCTGAAAGCCGAAGCCCCAAAGCAGTATAGACAATGCGCCATACAAAGCCGCCAACGAATAAAACGGGCGGAAGGCCATTGCCCAAACCGGGTGTTTGAACAAATCGGTCATGGTGGTTCCTTCAATTTTTATATCATCATAAAACAGCAACAGAGGCCGTCTGAAACTTTTCAGACGGCCATCAATTCCCTTTCCTGTTACACATTCTCAGGCAAAGGCAAAAAAGGTTCAATCGCAGGGAAAAGCTCGCGCTCCTCAAAGCGCGCATGATCGCGCAAAGTGACAGCAAACTCCTTATTCCATGATTCATTCATATATTCAGGATGCGCCATCATCGCGCGTAATTTGGCATGATCGCCTTCAAAACGCTGCCGCAACGCAGGGTCAATTTTATCCCAATACGGCGCAAACATGGTTTCCTCTTCCCAAAAATGTGGCTCAAGCTCAACAAAATGAGGCTCCAGCTCCGCCTGATGGCTTTGATCGGGCGTACGCAGAAGACGGACGCACAACGACAGCGAACCATGATGTTCGCGGGAAAGTTCTATTAAGGCAGGATGGCGTTTCAAGGGCTTCATAAGTTCGTTATAATGGCAACAGTCTGTCAAACTGGATTAATTCAAATGTTTCAGATATTATGAAACCCAATCCCACATAAAGTCAAACAGCCCCTCACCAAGCACTACGCTTTTGACATATAATAAAAATATCTAAAGAGCCAGCCATGTATCTGACCCAACATACCGATTACGGATTGCGCGTATTGGTTTATACCGCCATCAACGACGACACCCTCGTCAATATCGGCAC
>NZ_JBQCWY010000793.1:0-1204 GCF_051956955.1 Neisseria sp. P0021.S005
CAAGACCCGCTCGCCGAGTTGGTCAAAATCGACCCCAAATCCATCGGCGTGGGGCAGTATCAGCACGACGTGAACCAAAGCCAGCTCGCCAAATCGCTGAATGCAGTGGTCGAAGACTGTGTGAACGCCGTCGGCGTGGATGTGAACACCGCCTCCGCCCCGCTCTTGGCGCGGATTTCCGGTTTGAATCAAACCCTTGCCCAAAATATTGTTGCCTACCGCGATGAAAACGGCGCGTTCGACAGCCGCAAAAAATTGCTGAAAGTACCGCGTTTGGGCGAAAAAACCTTCGAGCAGGCAGCAGGCTTTTTGCGGATTAACGGCGGCAAAGAGCCGTTGGACGCGAGCGCCGTCCACCCCGAAGCCTATCCTGTAGTTGCCAAAATGCTGGCGCAACAAGGCATTACCGCCGCCGAACTCATCGGCAACCGCGAGCGCGTGAAGCAAATCAAAGCGTCCGACTTTACCGACGAACGCTTCGGCCTGCCGACCATTCTGGACATCCTGTCCGAGCTGGAAAAACCCGGCCGCGACCCGCGCGGCGAGTTTCAGACGGCCTCATTCGCTGAAGGTATCCATGAAATCAGCGACTTGCAAGTCGGCATGATACTCGAAGGCGTGGTTTCCAACGTTGCCAACTTCGGCGCGTTCGTGGACATCGGCGTCCATCAGGACGGCTTGGTGCACATCTCCGCCCTGTCCAACAAGTTCGTCCAAGACCCGCGTGAAGTGGTGAAAGCCGGCGATGTGGTGAAAGTAAAAGTGCTGGAAGTCGATGCTGCGCGTAAACGCATTGCGCTGACTATGCGGTTGGATGACGAACTGGGTGGCACAGCCAAAGGCAACAGGCCGTCTGAAACCCGACATCAAGAACGCCGCGACCGCAAACCCCAACGCAACGACCGCGCCCCGACCAATTCGGCGATGGCGGATGCGTTTGCGAAGTTGAAGCGGTAAGGTAGAAAACCAATTAAAGGTCGTCTGAAAACTTTTCAGACAACTTTTGCCGGCATTTACAGTTGTAATGATACGTTTGTTTTAGTTAAATTCCGTTTATCTGAAATGGATTGTAGATTTTAGATGTAATGGTATTTTAATCAAAATTACAAGTTGAGTATCTGTTTAGTATTTTGTTATTGTTATGAAAGATTATTGGAAAACAGATATTGTTTTAGACTACTTTTGAATATTGGGTTTGTAACCC
>NZ_JBQCWY010000794.1:0-1179 GCF_051956955.1 Neisseria sp. P0021.S005
ATTACAGAAGAAACCACACCCGCACCTACGGTACGACCACCTTCGCGAATCGCAAAGCGCAGACCTTCTTCCATAGCGATAGGCGCAATCAGTTCTACAGTAATGGTTACGTTCTCACCTGGCATTACCATTTCTACACCTTCTTCCAAAGTAACTGCACCAGTTACGTCAGTAGTACGGAAGTAGAATTGTGGACGGTAGTTAGCGAAGAATGGAGTGTGACGACCACCCTCTTCTTTGCTCAGTACGTATACTTCTGCTTTGAATTTGGTGTGAGGAGTGATAGTACCTGGTTTAGCCAATACTTGACCACGCTCTACATCTTCACGTTTAGTACCACGCAGCAATACGCCTACGTTGTCACCTGCTTGACCTTCGTCCAGCAGTTTGCGGAACATTTCAACACCGGTACAAGTGGTTTTTTGAGTTTCTTTCAGACCTACGATTTCGATCTCGTCACCAACGTGGATGATACCGCGCTCTACACGACCGGTTACTACTGTACCACGACCGGAGATAGAGAATACGTCTTCGATAGGCAACAAGAAAGGTTTGTCCACAGCACGCTCAGGTGTTGGGATGTAGCTGTCCAGAGCAGCAGCCAATTCGAAGATTTTTTCTTCGTAACCAGCGTCACCTTCCAAGGCTTTCAGTGCAGAACCTTGTACGATTGGGCAGTCATCACCTGGGAAGTCGTAGCTTGACAACAAGTCACGGATTTCCATTTCAACCAGTTCCAACAACTCGGCATCGTCAACCATGTCGCATTTGTTCATGAATACGATGATGTAAGGTACACCTACTTGGCGGGCCAACAGGATGTGTTCGCGAGTTTGTGGCATAGGACCGTCAGCTGCGGAACATACCAAGATCGCGCCGTCCATTTGGGCAGCACCGGTAATCATGTTTTTAACGTAGTCGGCGTGGCCTGGGCAGTCTACGTGTGCGTAGTGACGGGTTTCAGTTTCGTATTCTACGTGTGAGGTATTAATGGTAATACCGCGGGCTTTTTCTTCAGGAGCGTTGTCGATTTGGTCGTAAGCTTTTGCAGCACCACCAAATTTTTTAGCCAAAATAGTAGTCAAAGCAGCAGTCAGAGTGGTTTTACCATGGTCAACGTGACCGATGGTGCCAACGTTTACGTGCGGTTTGCTACGTTCAAATTTTTCCTTAGCCATG
>NZ_JBQCWY010000795.1:0-1179 GCF_051956955.1 Neisseria sp. P0021.S005
GGAGCCTAAGTATAATGACTATCTTGTGTTTTTTCAAATCAGAGCAGGCATTGCGCCGTATCGTCTAAGAAACAGATGAGGGCGCTGGATTTGAATATCTCGCAAACAAACGCAAAGTTTTCTCAACTCGCTTTACAATTAGCGAAAAATTTAACAGAATGTTGAATTAAATGTATTTTTTTGAATTGGCAGATATGAAATTCTATAAAACTTTAGGAATGGTATGGACAGGTGTGGCATTGGCTTTTGCTTCCGCGCCTGCCGTTGCCGATGATATGGATGTATTGGGACAATTTTTGGAGCAAAATTTCCCAGTGCAAAATGACCCGATGGAAGCTTTTGCGTTGAGTCATGCCGACCAAGTCGAAGCTCAAGCCGCTTTGGCCGGTCCTCTGCTTTCTTCGCAATCTGCTTTGATTTTCAATAATAAAACCGGTGAAGTGCTGTATCAGAAAAACCCTGATCGTGTCATGCCGATTGCTTCTATTTCCAAATTGATGAGTGCGATGGTGGTTTTGGATGCGCATCTGGATATGAACGAGCCGATCACGATTACCGAGGCTGAAATCGACCGTCTGAAAGGTACGGGCAGCCGCTTGAGCATCGGCACGACGCTGACACGCGGCGAATTGTTGCATTTGAGCCTGATGAGCAGTGAGAACCGTGCCACTCATGCATTGGGCCGTACTTATCCGGGCGGTATGAGCGCGTTTGTTGCGGCAATGAATGCCAAAGCGCAAAGCCTGGGTATGACCAGCAGCCGTTTCTATGAGCCTACCGGTTTGAATTTCCAAAACGTTTCAACTGCGCGTGATTTGAACCGCATGGTTGCGGCAGCCAGCAAATATCCGCTGATCCGTAAAAATTCGACTTCAAATTACGGCTCGGTTTGGACGGCAAACGGTCGTCAAAACTACAAAAACTCCAATGCCTTGGTGCGTGAGGGCAGCTGGAATATTGAATTGCAGAAAACAGGCTATATTCGTGAAGCAGGACGTTCTATGGTGGTTAAGGCCAATGTGCAGAATCAGCCGATTACCATTGTGTTGCTCAACTCTCCGTCTTCCACAACCCGCGTGAACGATGCGCGTAAGATTGAGTCTTGGATGCTGCAGCGCCGTTCTTAAATATTACGCTTAAAGGCCGTCTGAAACCGTTCAGACGGCCTTTTGTGTAAAG
>NZ_JBQCWY010000796.1:0-1178 GCF_051956955.1 Neisseria sp. P0021.S005
CGCGGCTGGCCGTCAACCAAGGCCACCATGTTGATACCGAAGCTGTCTTGCAGCTGGGTCAGTTTGTAGAGTTGGTTCAAAACGACTTCGGCATTTTCATTGCGTTTCAATTCGATCACGACACGCATACCGGATTTATCGGACTCGTCGCGCAGGTCGGATACGCCTTCCAACGTTTTTTCGCGTACCAACTCGCCGATTTTCTCAACCAGCTTGGCTTTGTTTACTTGATATGGGATTTCATCGATAACGATGGCTTCGCGCTCGCCGTTTTTACCGATAGGCTCAATATGGGTTTTACCGCGCATCACTACACGGCCGCGGCCGGTTTTATAGCCTTCGCGCACGCCGCTCAAGCCATAAATAGTTGCGCCGGTTGGGAAATCGGGTGCTTGGATAATGTTGATCAGCTCGTCGATTTCAGTTTCAGGCTCATCCAACAAACGCAGGCAAGCATTGATGGTATCGCCCAAATTGTGCGGCGGGATATTGGTTGCCATACCGACGGCAATACCGGACGAACCATTGACTAACAACGCCGGGAAACGGGTCGGCAATACCAGCGGCTCATGTTCGCTGCCGTCATAGTTGGGACCGAAATTGACGGTTTCTTCTTCGATATCCGCCAGCATTTCATGGGAAATTTTTTCCATGCGGATTTCGGTATAACGCATGGCTGCTGCGGCCAATCCGTCGACAGAACCGAAGTTGCCCTGACCGTCAATCAGTACATAACGCATGGAGAAGTCTTGCGCCATGCGGACGATGGTGTCGTAAACGGCTGTATCACCGTGGGGGTGATATTTACCGATAACGTCGCCGACGATACGCGCCGATTTTTTATAGGCGGAATTCCAGTTGTTTTTCAACTCGTGCATCGCGTACAACACGCGGCGGTGTACCGGCTTGAGACCGTCGCGGACATCCGGCAGGGCTCGTCCCACAATCACGCTCATGGCGTAATCGAGGTAGCTCTTGCGCATTTCGTCTTCAAGGCTGACAGGCAGGGTTTCAAGTGCAAATTTATGGTCGTTGCGGATGGTTGCGTCGGTCATGATTATCTGTAATTTCGTATGGCAAAAATCTTGTTGATTCTACCACAAAACAAGCGGTTTATGGCTTTTGCGTGAAGGCCGTCTGAAACAGGATTTCAGACGGCCTTCGTTATTTAATAAATT
>NZ_JBQCWY010000797.1:0-1164 GCF_051956955.1 Neisseria sp. P0021.S005
CTTTTTTATCTATTCTTTCCCTGACAAACCGTGCAGCAGCAATCCCAATACGTCTTGCGGCAGCTTTTGCGGCGCGGCGGCATAAAGCGCGGTCAGTTGAGGATGGCGCATCAATATATCCGCCTGACGAATGAACAGGTCGATGAGTTCCACCGGCAAATCGGGCTGAATCAGGCGGCGTTGTTGCAGAGCATGGAAGAATCCGCGCATAAAGGCGTATTTTTCTTCGTTCAATTCGCGGAAAAAGCGCTCCAGCTCCAAATCGATGTTCTCTTCAATGTCGCGCAGGAAAGCGGCGGAATAAAGTTCTTCAAACGATTGTTTTTGCAGGGCAAACACAGCCTCAGCGGCTTCGCGCAGGCTGCATTGCCGTTCAAGCAGATTTTCAAATTCGGCACGGACGCGGTTTTTCTGCTCGGTAACTATTGCCTGCAAGAGTGCGTTTTTACCGCTGTAATATTTGTAAAAAGTGACGCGGCTGACGTCGGCCTCAGCGCAGATGCTGCCTACGGATACGGCGGAAAAGCCATGTTCGCGGAACAGGCGGCGGGCGGTGTCGGCGATGGTTTGTTGTTTGCTGGCAGTCATGACGGTAAGAAGATTTTGATTTTGTTCATAAAGGGTTTTCATTAAAGTTATCCGCAAGTCGGATACTCATCATATTTCCCCACGGCGGCAATGGCAATACGGCGGCGTTTCAGACGGCCTCTTTCCTTATTCCTTCACTGCCCTACTGATAGAGGCTGTCGAATGCTTAGCAGGCTAAATTCATGAAGATTACATAATTTTCCTCCTCCAACCTTCTTCCCCAAATAGGAGAGGGATTTTTTTGGACAATTCACGATAAGAGGGGAAACAAAGTGAATGATAAACACTTGCATTCCTGTTTCTTATTTCTTATACTTTACATTAATAGTTTGTTTTATGTAAATGTGTAAACACAAATATTTGCATACTGACGGAGCAATTGGATTACCTGATGTTCAATCCACCCCGACGTATGCCGTCTGAAAGGATAAGGAAATGCAGAAACACACCCTCCGCCGCCTCCCCCTATTGATTGCTGCCGCTTTCGCCTCCGAATGGATTTATGCCGCCGATGCGGCGCAAGATGCGGAACAGGTGCAGTTGGAAGAAGTCGTCGTAACCGGCGAACGCACCAAC
>NZ_JBQCWY010000798.1:0-1148 GCF_051956955.1 Neisseria sp. P0021.S005
CTTTGCCGCGCGGCGATGATGGATTCGACGGCGGCTTCGCCCGTGCCTTTAATCGCGCCGAGTGCGTAGCGGATTTTCATGTTCGGATACGGCGTGAAGCGGTAGTCGGATTCGTTGATGTCGGGCGGCAGGAACTCGATGCCGTTGGCGCGGCAGTCGTCGTAGAAATGCTTGAGCTGGTCGGTGTTGTCCAATTCAGACGACATGGTTGCCGCCATAAATTCGGCAGGATAATGGGCTTTGAGCCATGCGGTCTGATAGGAAATCAGGGCGTAGGCTGCGGCGTGGGATTTGTTGAAACCGTAGCCGGCGAATTTTTCCATGTAGTTGAAGATTTCGTCGGATTTTTCGCGCGAAATGCCTTGTTTTGCCGCGCCTTCGGCGAAAATTTCGCGGTGTTTCACCATTTCTTCGGGCTTTTTCTTACCCATGGCGCGGCGCAACAAGTCTGCGCCGCCGAGCGAGTAGCCGCCGATAATCTGCGCCGCCTGCATTACTTGTTCCTGATACACCATAATGCCGTAGGTCGGCGCGAGGATGCCTTCGAGCAGCGGGTGGATGTATTGGAATTCCTGTCCCTTCATGCGCGCGACGAAGTCGGGGATGTTGTCCATCGGGCCTGGGCGGTAGAGCGACACGAAGGCGATGAGTTCTTCAAACTTGGTCGTGTGCGCCGTTTTCAGCATTTTTTTCATGCCGGTCGACTCGAACTGGAAGACGGCGGTGGTGTTCGCATCGCGGAAGATTTGGTAGGCAGCTTGGTCGTCAAGCGGAATCTTGCCGACATCGACAATATCGCCGGTGGTGTTTTTGATGTTGTTCTGCGCCATTTCGATAATGGTCAGGTTGCGCAGACCCAAAAAGTCGAACTTCACCAAACCCACGTCTTCCACGTCGCCCTTGTCGTACATGGATACGGGCGAGGCGGATTCGTCCGCCTGATACACGGGGCTGTAATCGGAAATCTTGCCCGGCGCAATCAACACGCCGCCCGCGTGCATACCCAAACCGCGCGTCAGGTCTTCCAGCTTTTTCGCCAGCGTAATCAGTTCGTCCGCTTCTTCCGCTTCAATCAATTCCTGAATCTGCGGCTCGGCCTCCATGGCTTTTTCCAAACTCAGGGGTTTGTTGGCTTCCAACGGAATCAG
>NZ_JBQCWY010000799.1:0-1122 GCF_051956955.1 Neisseria sp. P0021.S005
AACCAGCCTATTTCAGACGGCCTCAGCATAAAACAAAGGAACAAAAATGCCTGAATACCGCTCCAAAACCTCTACCCACGGCCGCAATATGGCAGGCGCGCGCGCATTGTGGCGTGCGACCGGCGTCATGGAAACCGACTTCGGCAAACCGATTATCGCCATTGCCAACTCCTTCACCCAATTCGTCCCAGGCCATGTGCACCTGCACAATATGGGCCAACTGGTTGCCCGTGAAATCGAAAAAGCCGGCGGCATTGCCAAAGAATTCAACACCATCGCCATTGACGACGGCATCGCCATGGGCCACAGCGGCATGCTCTACTCCCTGCCCAGCCGCGACCTGATTGCCGACTCCATCGAATACATGGTCAACGCCCACTGCGCCGATGCTCTGGTCTGCATTTCCAACTGCGACAAAATCACCCCAGGCATGCTGATTGCCGCCATGCGCCTGAACATTCCGACCATCTTCGTTTCCGGCGGCCCGATGGAAGCCGGTAAAGTTATCGGCGTAGCCAATATTCAACCAGAACGCCGTTTGGACTTGATTGACGCTATGATCGAATCGGCTGACGACAATATCAGCGACAAACAAGTCGAAGAAGTCGAGCAAAACGCCTGCCCGACTTGCGGCTCCTGCTCCGGCATGTTTACCGCCAACTCCATGAACTGCCTGACCGAAGCACTCGGCCTTTCCCTGCCGGGTAACGGTTCATACTTGGCGACCCACACAGGCCGCAAAGAATTGTTCCTCGAAGCCGGCCGCATGATTGTCGAAATCACCAAACGCTACTACGAGCAAGACGACGAAACCGTATTGCCGCGCAGTATTGCCACTAAAAAAGCGTTTGAAAACGCCATGACCATGGACATCGCCATGGGCGGCTCTACCAATACCATCCTGCATTTGCTCGCCGTTGCCAACGAAGCGGGCGTGGATTTCAAAATGGCCGACATAGACCGCCTGAGCCGCGTTGTACCTTGCATCTGTAAAACCGCGCCAAACAACCACGACTACTACATGGAAGACGTGCATCGCGCCGGCGGCATTTTCGCCATCCTGAAAGAATTGGACAAAGCAGGCAAACTGCACACCGACGTGTACACCATCCACGCGCCGAC
>NZ_JBQCWY010000800.1:0-1117 GCF_051956955.1 Neisseria sp. P0021.S005
CTGAATCTTAGGCCGTCTGAAATATTTCAGACGGCCTTTTTAACAAGAATTAAAGAATAATTGTTAAGTTACGAAAGTGATAGTCAGATATTAAATTGAAAAATCTTCAACAACCGGCGTGTACAGAATGCGGTCGACCACTTCTCTGGTCAGTTTCGGTGCAAACATCTGGATAAAGTCATACGCGTAACCACGCAGGTAGGTATCAGTGCGTAAGGCTATCCAAGTGGGCGACGGTTCAAATAAGTGTGCCGCATCAATCAGCTGTAAATCTTGATCGACAACGGGATCGTACGCCATTTTAGCCATCAAACCAACGCCCAAGCCTAAGCGGACATACGTCTTCAATACATCCGTATCGGCAGCCGATAAGGCAACATCAGGTTGCTCAATATGCGCTTTATTAAATGTACGCGCGATACTGCTGCCGGAATTAAAAGCAAATTCGTAAGTGACCAGCGGAAAAGAAGCTAAATCTTCAAGGCTTAAAGGATTGCGGCAGTCCAAAAGAGGGTGGTCGTGCGGAACAATGACGGCATGGTTCCATTCATAGCAGGGCAGTTTGCCCAACTCAGGATGATCGTCAATGCGTTCAGTAATAATTGCCAAATCAGCTTCGCCGCTGCTGACCATTTGCGCAATGGCAGAAGGGCTACCTTGTTTGATGGTCAAATTGACTTTAGGGTAGTTTTTGACAAATTCCGCAACGATTTTGGGCAAAGCATAGCGCGCCTGGGTATGCGTTGTCGCGATGGTCAGGGAGCCGCTGTCATGATCGGTAAACTCGCTGCCGATATTTTTAATGTTTTGTACATCACGCAAAATCCGTTCCGAAATCTCTAATACGGCTTTGCCCGGTTGCGAAACGGAAACCACACGTTTGCCGCTGCGGATAAAAATTTGGATACCCAATTCTTCTTCAAGCAGGCGGATTTGTTTGGAAATGCCGGGCTGGGATGTGAAAAGCGCATCAGCGGCTTCGGAGACATTCAGATTGTGTCGGTAAACCTCAAGGGCATAACGTAATTGTTGCAGTTTCATGGTAGCAGTACCGGATACGTTGTTAATGTGGATTTTGTGCGACAAACGGCATGTAATTTAACATATTTTGCCCAGT
>NZ_JBQCWY010000801.1:0-1100 GCF_051956955.1 Neisseria sp. P0021.S005
TTTGACCAATTTGCCGGCGGTACCAAAGTATTGGCCGAAGCGATTGCCCAAAGCGATGCGTTCTCGATTGCCGGCGGCGGCGACACTTTGGCGGCGATTGCCAAATTCGGCGTAACCGATCAAATCAGCTACATCTCTACCGGCGGCGGCGCGTTCCTTGAGTTCTTGGAAGGTAAAGAGTTGCCTGCTGTTGCTGCTTTGGAAAAACGCGGCGCATAATCGGTTTTAATATCGATTGTTAAAAATAAAGGCCGTCTGAAATCTGGAAATCAGGTTTCAGACGGCCTTTTGTTTTTTGGTTTTTATTTGAGGAAGTGTTTAGCTGGATTCAACGCCGATGGTTGGCAGACTTGTTGCTAAACAGTCTGGAAAGCGTCCGGCTCTTTTCAGACGGCCTCTACGTCGGCCTGTCGGTGCAATGCCTGATAGCACGGGGTAAGCTGGCGGATGATCAGGTCGAGCTGGTGTTTGAGGATGTGGTCTTGCTGCGCTTGTGTGTTTTGTTCAAGCTCGGCAAATTCCTGACGGATTTGGGTCATGGCCGTTTCAAAAGCCTCGGGGTCGGTTTGGGGCATTTGGGTCAGCAACTCGGCGATGTGGTGGGTCAGCTTGGCATAGGGCGCAAAGCCGTCGTTGCCGTCGATTCGGACTTGGTCGCGGTATGCGCCGAGCGCGGAAATGTGGCCGGTCAGTGCATAGCTGGTTTTGAGCAGGGTAAAACCGTCTTGCAGGCGGTCTTGGTATTTTTTCGGGTTGCTGCTCATGTCAGACAGGGTGCTGCTGAGGGCGGCGGTGCTTTCATGGGCTTGGCGGCGGGTAAGGCGGTAGTCGACATCGTCGCGGCTGCCGTTTTGCAGCTGGTCGAGGATGGCGTCGAGATAACGGCCGTTGGCAGTAATGGTTTGGGCGGCGGTATGGCTGAGGGTGAGGTAACGCCAATCAGGCCAGAGGTAGGTGGCGGCAGCCCATGCTATAACGGAACCGACGATGGTGTCGATGATGCGGATGGGCATGGCGTGGTACACGTCCAAACCGGCAAGCGAGAGGCTGGTCAGGGCTTGGATGGTGATGAAGAAGGTGGAGAAGCTGTATTTGTAGCT
>NZ_JBQCWY010000802.1:0-1081 GCF_051956955.1 Neisseria sp. P0021.S005
CCATTTTTTCAGGGTATCGGTATCGGCCAAGTTGATTTTTTGGTTAACCATCGCATCGAAAATATGGCTGTTGGCTTTATCTGATTCACCGGCCATTTCCACTGCGGCCGCCAAACGTGCCAAAGGTTTCATTTCATCACCCCACACAACATGCTCCCGGCGCATATAGGTATCGTCTTTAAACGTTTTGATGTGCTCGCTCAAAACCGGCTCAAGATGGGCGCAATGCGGGCAGAAGTAGCCGAAGAATTCCAATACTTCGATTTTGCCGGCCTGCTGTTGCGGAATCGGATTGGACAATACGGTGTAATTGACACCTTCGGTCAATGCGGCAGGGGCTGCCGGAGCGGATGTGTTGCTTTGGGCGCTGTCTGCCGGAACGCTGGTTTCCGCCTGTTTGCCGCAAGCGGCCAATGCCAACAGGGTCAATGAAGTCAAGGCTAAGGTTTTCAGTTTCATAGGTATCTCTTTACATTCAAATCAATGGGCGGATTTTATGGCATTTCGTTGGAGGTGTGTTCGATTTGAGTGAAAAAATGTGTTTAGTTTTATTTCAACCTTTATAAAGGCCGTCTGAAATATGGCTTAGATCATAGCCTTATTTTCAGACGGCCTTTGCCTGATTTCATCAGAAACGGTAATTTACCCGGGCGGTATAGCCACGCGGATTACCCGGCATGGCGTCCGAACGCCAATATTTTTGATTGAGCAGATTGGCTGCGGCAAAGGTAACGTTGACGTTTTTATGGTTCCAGCCGAGCATGGCATCAACTCGGGCAAAGCCGGGAAGCGTGGTAACTTCTTTGTTTCTTGAATCGTAGCCGTAGCGTTTGCCCGTACCGGTTACGCCGATTTCGCCATAGAGGTTTTCGGTTGGGGTGTAACGGAAAAACAGGTTGCCGGTAACGTTGCTGGTGTTATTCAAATGAATGCCCACTCGGTCGGGATTGTCTTTGTCTTCAACGACTTTCGCCTGCATCACGCCCAACGAACCGCGCAGATAGAGTTTTTTGGGAATGATTTGCCCGATGGCGGACAATTCCACGCCACGCGAACGGTGTTTACCGCCGACTGCCCAAGT
>NZ_JBQCWY010000803.1:0-1078 GCF_051956955.1 Neisseria sp. P0021.S005
CAGTATATGTTCTACAAAAAGTCAGTAATAAAAATCCACTGACATTAGAAACTATGACAAATATTATAAGCCATAGTTTCAAAGCCTGCTTGGATTTCATATTCGGTATACCATAGGCATTTGTATTTTCTTAAAATATTAAATATTTTATAAAACAAAGGCCGTCTAAAACCTTTTCAGACGGCCTTTGTTTTATTCATATCAAAATAAACTACTCTTCGCCCAATAATTGCTCGCGGGTCAACAGGAATACAAACCCATCGCCACCGCTGGTTTCCAACCAAGTAAACGGTAATTCGGGATAAGCCGCTTCCAATACCTCACGGTTGTGACCGATTTCAACCAACAATACACCTTTCGGATTCAGATATTTTGCCGCTTGCAGAATGATTTGACGTGTAGCGTCCAAACCATCTTCGCCGCTACCCAAAGCCAATTCCGGCTCGTGCAGGTATTCATCAGGCAACGCTTCCACAGATTCCGCGTCAACATAAGGCGGATTGGAAACAATTAAGTCGTAGGTTTCATCCAAACCTTCGAATAAATCGGTATGCACCAAGCTGATACGGTCTTCCAAACCATAATCTTCAATATTGATGGCAGCCACTTCCAGCGCATCCAAGCTCAAATCAACGGCATCGATTTGTGCGTCGGGATAATGATGCGCCATTTGAATGGCCAAACAGCCGCTACCGGTACACAAATCCAAAGCTCGATGCACCAATTCATCGTGTTCAATCCAAGGACGGATACCGTCACCAAGCAATTCGTAAATGAAAGAACGAGGCACGATAACGCGCTCATCGACATAAAAATCAAACTCGCCCTGCCATGCTTGATGTGTCAGATACGCGGCAGGAATATGCTCCACTGCGCGGCGTTCGAGAATGGACAATACCTCTTCCTTCTCGCTTTGCAACAATTTAGCACCCAAATAAGGCTCCAACGTATCCAAAGGCAGGTTCAAAGTGTGCAAAATCAGATAGGCTGCCTCGTCATGGGCATTATCACTTCCGTGTCCGAAAAACAGTCCGGCATCATTAAAACGGCTGACGGCGAAACGCAATAAATCGCGAAC
>NZ_JBQCWY010000804.1:0-1056 GCF_051956955.1 Neisseria sp. P0021.S005
GCTTGCAAGAAGGTAAAAAACGCTGCCTGAATCGCGGACATACCGGTCGAAGTGGCTACCGCGCGCTCTGCGCCTTCCAATGCAGCAATGCGTTTTTCAAAAGCGGCAGTAGTCGGATTGGCTGTACGGGTATAGGTAAAGCCTTTAATTTTTTTGGAAAACAAATCTGCCGCATGTTGCGCGCTTTCCCACATGAAGCTGCTGGTCAAAAACAGCGCCTGATTGTGTTCGCGATATTCGGTTTGCTCTTTGCCGCCCCGGATGGCCAGCGTTTGCGGATGAAGTTTTTTGTTCATTTATTTTCCAATCTACTGTGTATTCCAATGGACGGAACAATATTTTTCCGTCTGTTTAACTTGTTAACATTTTGCGCCGATTTCTACTATCTTTCAAGCCGAAGGCCGTGTTTCGGACCGTCTGAAAAAACAGGAAAACCGTTTTTACTGATAAAGGCGGCCGTCGTGTTTCAACCAGCCGTCAGTATGCCGGGCTGACGGGTCATGGTGCGTCCAATGGATAACGCCGCCCTGCTCCGACCATTCGTATTCGCCGTAAAACGCTACTTTATCGCCTTTTTTCAAACCCTTAATCTTATCGGCAAGGTCGATATTGTGTGCCACCAAAAGCGTCTGACCGCTGGAGAGCTTCAAGATAAAGCGTTGGTGGCGCGTGCCTTTGTTGTCATCCGGCAGGGTTTTCCATACCGTGCCCTCGCCCTCAACCTGAATATCGCTTTGCTCGTTTTCAAACGCCTGTTTCAAAACCGCTTCGGCTGATTCTTTGCCCGAACCGATTTGCTGCTGAGCCGCATCGGCATTCTTTTTACCCACATTATTTTGTTTTTGAACAGCTTCTATTTTCTGCTGATTCTGCGATTGTACCGGCTGATTGTTTTGCATTTTGTTATAGGCAAATACGGCAACCAAAGCAATCAGCAATACAATGATTTTATTTTTATTCATAACAATCTCAAAAAAAATGCCCGATTCTGCATCGGGCATATCAACTATTTAGAAAGGATATTTATCACGAAAACGTGAGCCGCTATTATACACG
>NZ_JBQCWY010000805.1:0-1042 GCF_051956955.1 Neisseria sp. P0021.S005
GCGCGCAAACGGGTTTTCAGTTCTGCCGTCGCCGCTTTGGTAAAGGTAACGACCAGAATTTTCTCGATGTCTTTTTTTTCTAAAACAATCAGTCGGGTAAAGAGCGCGGCAATGCCGTAGGTTTTACCCGTACCGGCAGAAGCTTCGATAAGGTTGGTGCCGTCGATGGAAAGTGTGAGCGCGTCAAAAGGAAGGGCGGAAGACATGGTAGGAACGGAATAATATTAGCGAGGCATTATCATAACAGAGATAGTGTGTTGTTTTGCATTGATGATAAAAATGCCGTCTGAAAACTTTCTGTTTTCAGACGGCATGTCTTAATGGCTATTAAATGACTTCAATAGCGCATCTTAGTAGCGCAAACGGCGTTTGGCGTAGCTTGGTTGGCGAGGACGATAGGTATAACGGTTCGCCGCAGGAGCTTTACTGTCGTCATAGTAGTACGCAACATTATTACCGTTGATGGTCGTATTGTTGACGCTCAAACCGGTTGGAGAGCCGGTAGTAATAACAACATTGTCGCTTTGGATGGTGTTTGCCGTATTGGTTACGTTGGCTTCGTTTTTACCTTTGGCGTTGATGCCGCCGTTTGGTTTGCCTGAAGCGTAGCTGCCGTTGACATTGATGGTCAGATTTTTTTCGTTAACGCTGCTGATCGCGCCGGAAGTATTGACTTTGTTGCCTTCTACTTCAACGGAGTTGTTGGATACCAAGTTGGTACCGTGCAGGTTGACGTCGCCGTTGTTGGCATTGATTTTAATCTCATTGCCGGCCGCTACATTCGCGCCTGCGGCGGTAGAAGAAGCGTTATCGGTTTTGTTGACGCCGACAGAGCCGTTGACGTGAGGAACGGCAACACCGGTTTCAACATTGATTGTCGCGCCAGCGCCGATACCGACATTAACAGCTGTACCTTGGTTGGAGGCAGTATTGGCTGACTCGGTGAAGGTTACGCCGTTGCCTGCGGTAATGTTGACGTTGTTGTTGGCGGTAATGTTGGATGCGATTTCAGCAGAGTCTTTGGCGTTGATGACAACATTGG
>NZ_JBQCWY010000806.1:0-1038 GCF_051956955.1 Neisseria sp. P0021.S005
GCGGGGTTGAACCTGCTTTCAGACGGCCTGATTTTTCCGCATGAATCCTTTATAATCGTTTCTTTGATAAATCAACATCTTTCGGGAGAACCCAAATGTCCGATTTCCGTCAAGACTTCCTCAAATTCGCTTTGGCACAAAATGTGTTGAAATTCGGCGAATTTACGACCAAGGCCGGCCGTCAGTCGCCTTATTTTTTCAATGCCGGTTTGTTCAATGACGGCGCATCGACTTTGCAGCTGGCGAAGTTTTACGCCGAGGCCATTATTGCCAGCGGCGTGAAATTCGATATGCTGTTCGGCCCAGCCTATAAAGGCATTATTTTGGCGGCGGCAACAGCGATGATGTTGGCGGAAAAAGGCGTAAACGTACCGTTTGCCTACAACCGCAAAGAAGCCAAAGACCACGGCGAGGGCGGCGTGTTGGTGGGTGCGCCTTTGAAAGGCCGCGTGCTGATTATCGATGATGTGATTTCCGCCGGTACATCCGTGCGCGAGTCGGTCAAACTGATTGAGGCCGAAGGCGCAACGCCTGCCGCAGTGGCTATTGCGCTCGACCGCATGGAAAAAGGCACGGGCGAATTGTCGGCGGTGCAGGAAGTCGAAAAACAATACGGCCTGCCGGTGGTTTCGATTGCCAACCTGAATGACTTGTTCACGCTCTTGCAAAACAATGCCGAATTTGGCGGCTTCTTCGAGCCGGTCAAAGCCTATCGCGAACGTTACGGCGCGGTTTAAACCATAACATCATGCTCAGGTCGTCTGAAAACTGTTTCAGACGGCCTGAAACATTAGCTAAAATATATATTTTTGATTCAATACACTTACGGAAAATACTCATGCCTGCTTGTTCTTGTCCTCATTGTAAAACACCACATTGGGTGAAAGATGCCCAGTTGAACGTGGCGCAGGGTTTCGTGGTCTGCACGCGTTGTTCGGGGATGTTTAAGGCCAAGGATTATCTGTCGGGCAACCTGCCGGCCGATCCGGCTCATCTGCCTGTGGCGGTAACGGATGTGCGCCTCGTGCATAACATCGG
>NZ_JBQCWY010000807.1:0-1038 GCF_051956955.1 Neisseria sp. P0021.S005
ATACTTAATTTTGACAAAAATCATTTATTGTTCATTTTTTTAGGTATATGATGAATATCATACCAAATAAAAAGGAAAGGAAAAAATGATGCGAACCCTCCGTATTTCTGCTTTGACTGCTTCCCTGTCTTTGATGTTGGCTGCCTGCGGTGGCGCAACAAGCGGCTTGTCGAATGCCGTGACCGAGCCGCTCAATCCGCATCCGAAAGGCGTGTTGTCCGTTGAATTGAACGAATCCGTCCCTGAAAACGGTACGTTGGAGCTGATGGCCAACGGTAAACCGCAAAACCTGAAAAAAGGCGACAAACTCGATACCGGCTTTTTGAAAACCGATAAAGTATCTTCTTACGACTACGCCCAAAAAATTAAGGTAAACGGCCAAGTCATCACTTTGGAAACGGGCGACTTCCAAGTGTATAAACAAAATTATTCCACTGTTGCCGCGCGTTACGCCAAACAAAAAGCCGATGACGCAGGCAAGCTGCAAAACCTCGATACATACACATTCATCGTCGGCGAAGTCCAAGGCGATGAAACAGCGTATCGCAATTTGCCCAAACAAGGCAGCTATCAGTATTCAGGTATCGCGTTTAATGGCGACGACCGCAGCGGCCGTCTGAAATACACCGTCGATTTCGATAAAAAACAAGGTTACGGCAAAATCAGCAGCATGGCTTCCCACAATAATGTCGACCTGCTTGCCGCAGGCATTGCCAATAACAATGGCAAAGCCGCCATCAGCGGTAAAACCAGTTTGAATGGCGTAGAAAACGGCCGTTACGATTTGAAACTCTTCGGCCCGCAGGCTGAAGAAATTGCCGGTAAAGCGCAAATCAAAGTTGGCGACTCCACCAAAGAAATCGGTTTAGCCGGTAAAAAAGAATAGGAAACAAGGCCGTCTGAAATGTTCAGACGGCCTTTTTGTGACAAAAAAAGCAACGGCTCAAACCGTTGCTTTTTTCATGCCAACCTAAATTACAGGCTGCCCAAGATAATGCGCAATACGCGGCGCAACGGCTCGGCAGCACCCCACAAGAG
>NZ_JBQCWY010000808.1:0-1024 GCF_051956955.1 Neisseria sp. P0021.S005
GAACCGTACAGCCTGCGCGACGAGATTCCGCCGCATTATTGATAAACTGAAAAAGGGCGTGTTTGATACATGCCCTTTTCTTTCATTACAAAGGCCGTCTGAAAGTCAATCAAGCTTTCAGACGGCCTTTTAAACAATCAAACCTTACAAACAAGCCAATTCGTTGGCCATTTGCTGCTCGACGGTTTCACGTTGGCGGATAAGTTTACATTCGTTGCCGTTAACCAATACTTCCGCCGCGCGGTTGCGCGTGTTGTAGTTGCTCGCCATGCTTGAGCCATACGCACCGGCGCTGCGGATAAGCAGCAAATCCCCTTCTTCACAGGCGATGGTGCGGTCTTTGCCAAGAAAGTCGCCGGTTTCGCAAATCGGGCCGACGATATTGGCCGTCAGAGGCTCAATGTCTTTGGTTTCGACCGCTTCGATGTGATGATAGGCATCATAAAGCGCCGGACGCATCAAATCGTTCATCGCCGCATCGACCATCACAAAGTTTTTCTCTTCGCCATGTTTGACGAATTCGACGCGCGTCAACAACGCACCTGCATTTCCGACCAAGCTGCGGCCGGGCTCAAGAACCAGTTTCAGACGGCGTGTACCCATCAGTTTTTGAACGGCTTGGGCATACGCGCCCAAATCAGGCACATTTTCATCTTGATAAACAATGCCGACACCACCGCCCAAGTCCAAGTGTTCTAACACAATGCCTTCAGCTACCAGTTGGTCAACCAAGGCCAAGATACGTTCGCAGGCTTCGACAAGCGGGCTGAGGTCGGTCAGTTGCGAGCCGATATGGCAGTCGATACCGACAATTTTCAAATGGCTTTGTCGGGAAGCATGACGATAAGCCTCAAGCGCATCGGCATAGGCAATACCGAATTTGTTGGCTTTCAGGCCGGTGTAGATATAAGGATGAGTTTTAGCGTCGACATCAGGGTTGACACGCAGGGAAACCGGAGCGACTTTACCCAAACGCGCGGCAACCTTTTGAATACGGTCGATTTCGGGAATGCTTTCCATATTG
>NZ_JBQCWY010000809.1:0-998 GCF_051956955.1 Neisseria sp. P0021.S005
CGCGCCGACAACCGCCGTCTGCACACCCTGATGGCCACACGAATTAAAGAAAACACGGATAAACCATGATTATTCTGGATCACGTCTCCAAACACTATCAAACACGCGACAACAAAGACTTTGTCGCCGTCGAGCCGACCAGCCTCGAAATCAAACAGGGTGAAATCTTTGGCTTGATGGGCTATTCCGGCGCAGGCAAATCCACCCTGCTGCGCCTGATTAACTTATTGGAACGTCCGGATACAGGTACCGTCAGCGTGTGCGGCCAAGAGCTGACCGCACTCAACGCCACGCAACTGCGCCACGCCCGACAAAACATCGGCATGGTATTCCAACAGTTCAACCTATTGAGCAACCGTACCGTTGCCGAAAACGTCGCCTTCCCTTTAGAAATTGCCAAATGGCCGTCTAAAAAAATCCAAGCGCGTGTTGAAGAATGTTTGGAAATTGTCGACTTGCAAGACCGTGCCAACCATTACCCGTCCCAACTTTCCGGCGGTCAAAAACAACGTGTCGGCATTGCCCGTGCGCTGGCGCCGCAACCTCAAGTCATCCTCGCCGACGAACCCACTTCCGCCCTCGACCCCGCCACTACGCGCAGCGTTTTGAAATGTTTGGAAGACATCAACCGACGTTTCAACGTAACCATCGTCATCGTTACCCACGAAATGAGCGTTATCCGCCGCCTGTGCGACCGTGCCGCCCTCTTGGATAAAGGCCGTCTGCTGGAAATCGTTGAAGTACACGGCAACCAAATCCATGCCCAATCCAAAATCGGGCAAGAGCTGATTCGAGAGGACTAATATGGCAGATTTAACATTTGAAAGTGCTGTTGAGACCATCGTCAGCATGAAGGGCGAAATTATCCAAGCCTTGGGCGAAACCTTTATTATGGTCGGCCTATCGACTACTTTCGCCGTTATCTTCGGTACGATTTTGGGCGTATTGCTGTTTGTGACGTCAAGCCATCAGTTGCACTACAACAAACAGCTGAATTT
>NZ_JBQCWY010000810.1:0-984 GCF_051956955.1 Neisseria sp. P0021.S005
CAGCAAAGAGTGGGAAGGGGATGGGTGGAACGGAAGGGGGAGCGGGTGGAGGCGGCCAGCAGAAATCGGGGACGGTAAAGACAACGCGGAATTTGCTGCTTTTACGGGCGATTTTATTGACGGCCATGGGGTGCTTTACTCCAGAGATTGGATAGTGATATAGAAGAATAATATCTATTGACTGAATCTTACTTTATTTATATATGAAAAGAAAAGCGTAAAAAGGTTATCTGAAAAATTTCAGGTAAGCTTTTTGTAAAAGTTATTGTACGACTAGGAGAAACAGGAGTTAACAGGCTTAAAATACTAACATTATTAATTTAACATAATATAAATTATGCGAACCTAAGCTAGCATGATGCAATAGTCTTTTCTGCAAATTATGGCCACAACCAAGCCCATGCGCTTCGTCCTTCGCCTTGCAGCAAAACTAAAGTTCGGCAAGCTGAGGCTGTATTCATGCATTCGAGGCCGATTCCGTAGGCTGATAAGGCTGCAGCAACTTTGGGATGCAGAAATTTTTGTTTTTCTCCTGTACCTATAATAATGACTTCTGGACGGTTTTCTGCTGTTTCAATTGCTGATATAAAAATTTGTTCGTTTAATTCTCCGATGGTTGTTTGAGGAATGATGCTCACTTTACCATCTTGCCAGCAAATGGGTTCTGAATATGTTTGTTCACCGATTTGCAATATGCCTTGTGAGGATGAAAAAAATGATGCGGTTTCATCAATATGGTTTTCTGTGATTTTCATGGCAATTCCTGTTTTTATGGTAGAACGATTTTTCAGACGGCCTTGGGAAACTTGCAAAAAAAGGTGCAAGATCAAGCAATATCAGGTAGGATTCAACGTTTGACCTTGTGCATTGATGCTTTGCTCTGAATTTACGATTGCAAGCGATTATAACAAGCCTTGGTTTTTCGTGATTATTTTAAAGTATCGGCTCAAAAGGAGACACAATGAAGCCAGTAAATATCGGTCT
>NZ_JBQCWY010000811.1:0-964 GCF_051956955.1 Neisseria sp. P0021.S005
GTATTTTTTCAGTTCCGTACGCAGGATATTGAGGAAGTTTTCGATGTATTCGAGGCGCTCGGTGCGCTTTTCGTCCAAAAGCAGGGCGATTTCGCGGTATTTTTCCGGCTCTTGATGGCGGAAGCCCAAATCTTCGAGCTGCCATTTGAGTTGCCACACGCCCAAGCGGTTGGCGAGCGGGGCAAAAATGTCGAGGGTTTCTTTGGCAACGGCGCGCTTTTCAGGGTTGTCAGGAACGTTGCTTAAAAATTGCAGGGTGCGCGTACGCATGGCCAGTTTGATCAGGACGACGCGGATGTCGGTAACCATCGCCAACAGCATTTTACGCATGGTTTCGGCTTGTTGGGCGCGCTCTTCCGGCGTGGCAAGGCTGTCTACGCGGGCGAATTGGGTCAGTTTCTGTACTTCGTCCACGCCTTTGACCAGCTCGCAAACGGTACTGTTGCAGCGTTCGGTAACCAATTCGCGCCAAGTGGGAACGTATTTGCCGATGTCGGACAAAATCGTAGCGGCCACGGCATCGGGCAATAAGTCGAGTTCGCTGACGATTTGCATCGAGCCGAGAAAATGTTCCATTAAAGGCTCGCCGTAAGTCGTTAGGGCATCGGCAGGATAATGTTCTTTAGACAGGTCAAAGGCCGTCTGAATTAGGTTTTTATCGGGATCAGGCAGCGCGGCAACATAGCCGTCGAACCATGCGAGGAGGCCTTCCAGCGTTGCACTCGATGTTTGGGGCGTTTGGCGAATAGTGGTCATGGCGTGCGTTTTTTTCTTTTTGATAAAAACGTTGCCATTGTAACAGTTTCTTGCCGACAGCCCTAGATTTGTATGCGAATGCGGCACTATGTTTCAGGAAGCCTTGTTTCAGACGGCCTGGGCTACCCACCTTGCAATAACATATAAACATCAAAATAAAACAAACAACTAGCGTGTAAATGTGCTTGCAGTGAAAAAATATTGGGAA
>NZ_JBQCWY010000812.1:0-946 GCF_051956955.1 Neisseria sp. P0021.S005
CCTCCGGTACGTTCCAACAGGAAAGATGCAATATGTTTCGGACGTGGCATATTGGGTTCGTCTTTGGCAATTTTGCCGCCGATATTCATCATACAGCCGCAGTCCGCGCTGATGATTTCAGTTGCGCCTGTTTCTTTTAAGGCTGCGACTTTGTCGGTTACCATCGCACCGGAAATATCGGCTTGTTTCACAGAGAATGTACCGCCAAAACCGCAGCACTCGCTTTCATGGTCGTGAACGATACGTTCAACATTTTCCATGCCGTCAATCAGCTGCCAGCCTGACACATGGACATTCATCTCACGACGCGCCGCGCAGGAAGTATGGACAGCCACTTTAACCGGCTCACCTTTATCTTCAGGTTTGTAACCAATCGCCAGCAGGAAGTGGGTAAATTCAATGATACGGTTGGCGCAATCAATGGCTTTTTGTTCGTACTCGGTACCTTTAAACAAAGTCGGCCAGTGGTGTTTCATCATGCCGCCGCAAGAACCGGAAGGCACGACAATCGGCCAATTTTCAGGGAATAAATCCAGTTGCGCTTTGGCAACATCAAAGGCTTCTTTAGGATGACCTGACGAATAGGCCGGTTGGCCGCAGCAGCTTTGTTCCATCGGATAATGGATACGGATACCCTGTTGTTCGATTAAAGTGATGGCATCCATGCCTGCTTCTGGCATAAAAAGGTCGAGAACGCAAGTACCGAAGAAATAAGCATCAGTTGGCTTGCTGTCGAATACGGTGATTTGTGGTGGTTTGATTGCACTCATTTTTTTGTAACGGGACAACCCGTTTTCTTGTGTAAAAATAAGATGGATACTTTAAGTAATTGCTTGTAATGGGTCAAGTCTAATTTTAAAAAATAATATTAAAAAAGCATGACAAACCAAACAAACACCTTTTCCTTATTAACTTGATAATCTACATAATAACCACTATCAATAAG
>NZ_JBQCWY010000813.1:0-929 GCF_051956955.1 Neisseria sp. P0021.S005
CCAACCCACATCAAGGCCGTCTGAAACCTCAAAAAACGGAAACCACCCCGTTCCCGTTTCAGACGACCTCACGGCCGTTTTCTCAACAAAACTGTCCACTATCCAGGAGAGCATCCGATGAAACACCTTCACGATTTACCAGCTTGGTCAAAATTATGGATACATTTTGACGAAACCAAAGAACAACACATGCGCGAAATGTTCGAGCAAGATCCCGAACGTGCCGAGCGCTACTGGCTGCAGGTTGGCGGCCTGACTTTGGATTATTCTAAAAACCGTATCAACGACGAAACCATGGCACTGTTGTTCGAGCTGGCGCGTGAAGCAGGCGTACCGGAGCGGATGCAGCAAATGTTCCACGGCGAAAAAATCAATACGACGGAAAACCGCGCCGTTCTCCACGTCGCCCTGCGCAACCGCACCAACGCCCCTATCGTCGTGGATGGCGAAGATGTCATGCCTAAGGTCAACCATGTCCTGCAACGCATGGGCGAGTTCGCGCATGAAGTCCGCAGCGGCAGCTGGTTGGGCTATACCAATCAAGTCATTACCGACGTCGTCAACATCGGTATCGGCGGCTCTGACCTCGGTCCTCTGATGATGTGTACCGCGCTCAAGCCTTTCGGCCATCCGCGTTTGAACATGCACTTCGTCTCCAATGTGGACGGCTCCCAACTGCGCGACGTATTGTCCAAAGTCCACCCTGAAACTACGCTGTTCATCATTGCGTCCAAAACCTTTACCACCCAAGAAACCCTGACCAACGCCCTGACCGCGCGTAAATGGTTCTTGGATCATGCAGGCGATGAAAGCGCCGTGGCCAAACACTTCGTTGCCGTATCGACCAACCAAAAAGCCGTTGCCGAATTCGGTATCGATACCGCCAATATGTTTGAATTTTGGGACTGGGTCGGCGGACGATACAGCCT
>NZ_JBQCWY010000814.1:0-910 GCF_051956955.1 Neisseria sp. P0021.S005
AATACCCTGCCTTACAAAATCGGTCCGGCTACCGTACAAGATACCCACGTTTATCCTACTTTGGATGTGCGCGGCATTATGCAAAAATCTTCCAACGTCGGTACCAGTAAACTTTCTGCCATGTTTACGCCTAAAGAAATGTACGATTTCTATCATGATTTAGGTGTGGGCGTGCGCATGCATTCAGGCTTTCCTGGCGAGACTGCAGGTTTGTTGAGAAGCTGGCGCAGATGGCAAAAAATCGAACAGGCAACCATGTCTTTCGGTTATGGCCTGCAATTAAGCCTGTTGCAATTGGCTCGTGCCTATACTGTCTTGACCCATGACGGCGAATTGTTGCCGGTCAGCTTTGAAAAACAAGCGGTTGCACCTAAAGGCAAGCGCGTCATCAAAGCCTCTACTGCGAAAAAAGTGCGCGAGTTGATGGTTTCCGTTACTGAAGCCGGCGGTACCGGTACTGCCGGTGCTGTTGATGGTTTCGATGTAGGTGCGAAAACCGGTACGGCGCGTAAACTGGTTAATGGCCGCTATGTGGACAACAAACACGTCGGTACGTTCATCGGTTTTGCTCCGGCTAAAAATCCACGCGTTATTGTGGCCGTTACCATTGACGAACCGACTGCCAACGGCTATTACGGCGGCGTGGTTGCCGGTCCCGTATTCAAAGAAGTCATGAGCGGAAGCTTGAACATCTTGGGTGTTTCCCCGACCAAGCCTTTAAGTAATACCGCTACCGTCAAAGTACCGTCATAATCCAAACAATCAAAGAGATATTGTTTATGTTCAGCAAGTTAACCCCCTTGGCTGAAACCAACTTTCCGCCTCTGCTGTGTGAAAACGCAGCAGGGCGTTTGTTGCATTCAGACAGCCGACAAATTAAACAGGGTGACATTTTCGTTGCCTGTCAGGG
>NZ_JBQCWY010000815.1:0-902 GCF_051956955.1 Neisseria sp. P0021.S005
ATGTTATATCATAACAGGATCTATTTAAGCCGTATAAATCTTTAAATACATTAACAAATGCAATTTCATTTCAATCAAATCCTTTATTTTTCAGACGGCCTGCTACATGAAACAACATTGCAAACGTAAATTTTGAGAACATTCTCATTTTTAGTACTTGAACTTAAAAAGAAAAAAGCATAAGCTGTTTTTATGGCGCAGAAACACGCCTTCCCACTCATTAAGGAGACAGCATTATGGCAAAAGATTTAAATGTGTTTGATAAAGAATATGGTCTTTTAATCAACGGCGAATGGACGAAAGGTAGCGAAGGCAAACTTTTATCCTCTTACAACCCTGCTAATGGCGATGAGTTGGCCAAGTTCACAGACGCAACCGATGCTGATGTCGATGCTGCCGTAGCCGCTGCACAAGAAGCGTTCAAAACATGGCGTAAAACCACGACTACCGAACGCGCGGCCATTTTGAACAAAATCGCCGATGTAATTGACGAAAACGCCGAATTGTTCGCCCTGCAAGAAACCTTGGACAACGGCAAACCGATCCGCGAAACTCGCGCCGCCGACGTACCATTGGCTTCCGACCATTTCCGCTATTTCGCCAGCGTGATCCGCGGCGAAGAAGGCACTGCGACCCAGCTTGACGCCGAAGACCTGTCCATCGTTTTGCGCGAACCGATCGGCGTTGTCGGCCAAATCATTCCTTGGAACTTTCCATTCTTGATGGCCGCATGGAAAATCGCTCCGGCATTGGCCGCAGGTTGTACCATCGTCAGCCACCCTTCTTCCAGCACTTCATTGAGCCTGTTGTCCCGCGCTCAAAAAAGCAACCACCTGCGGCCTAAAGGCGTGTTGAACGTGATTACCGGCCGCGGTTCCAAATCCGGCGAATACATGCTGCAC
>NZ_JBQCWY010000816.1:0-898 GCF_051956955.1 Neisseria sp. P0021.S005
CCTTTCCGTTATCTCAGTCAAAGGCGACTCGATGGAAGGCGTGCTGAATGATGGCGACACCATCCTCATCAATCACGGACAAACCACGCCGCGCGACGGCCTCTATGTTTTACGCCTCAACGAAAACCTTTTGGTCAAACGCCTGCAATTGATACCCGGCGGCATCGTCAACGTCATTTCTGCCAACGAAGCCTACCCTACTTTTGAAATCGACTTTAAAAATCCGACCGACGACGTTGCCATCATCGGCCGTGTCGAATGGTTTGGCAGAAGTATCTAAATCTGACATACTGGTGCTTGAAATTTCTGCCATGCCCTCCATGTAAGCTGGCAGACCCTGTCTGCACAAACTTGCCTTGGCTAACGGTTTGCGCGACAATAGTAAAAATATTCATATAAAAGGAATCACATCATGTCAGACGAAAGCCCTATTATCTTTACTGACAGCTGCTGCACCAAAGTTGCCGACCTGATTGCCGAAGAGAACAATCCCGATTTGAAATTACGCGTATTCGTCAACGGCGGCGGTTGCTCCGGCTTCCAATACGGTTTTACCTTTGACGAAATCAAAAACGACGACGATTTTGAAATCCAGAAAAACGGCCTGACGTTCTTGGTTGACCCGATGAGCTACCAATATCTGGTTGGTGCGGAAATCGACTACACCGAAAGCCTGCAAGGTTCTCAATTCGTCATCCGCAATCCGAATGCAGAGACAACTTGCGGTTGCGGTTCGTCCTTCTCCGTATAAACAATCCGTTTTTGCCACAAAAAACAGGCCGTCTGTATCTTCAGACGGCCTTTTGTGTGAATTTATTTTAAACAATTTTAGATTTACTTTATAATAATAATATCGGGCGTGAATATTTACTCTACAATAGACATAACATTGGACATG
>NZ_JBQCWY010000817.1:0-892 GCF_051956955.1 Neisseria sp. P0021.S005
GCGTGAAAAAACGAAAGGAATCAACATGGCAGGCCATAGTAAGTGGGCAAATATCCAACACAAAAAAGCCCGACAAGATGCCAAACGCGGCAAAATCTTCACCCGTCTGATTAAAGAAATTACCGTTGCTGCCCGCATGGGCGGCGGCGATCCCGGCGCGAACCCGCGCCTGCGCCTGGCTTTGGAAAAAGCCGCTGAAAACAATATGCCTAAAGACAACGTGCAACGTGCCATCGACAAAGGTACGGGCAATCTGGAAGGCGTGGAATACATCGAGTTGCGTTACGAAGGCTACGGCATCGGCGGCGCGGCTTTGATGGTGGACTGTCTGACCGACAACAAAACCCGTACCGTTGCCGATGTGCGCCATGCGTTCACTAAAAACGGCGGTAACTTGGGTACCGACGGCTGCGTAGCGTTCAACTTCGTTCATCAAGGCTATTTGGTGTTTGAACCGGGCGTTGACGAAGATGCGCTGATGGAAGCAGCTTTGGAAGCCGGTGCGGAAGACGTCATCACCAACGACGACGGTTCCATCGAAGTGATTACCGCGCCGAACGACTGGGCCGGTGTGAAATCGGCTTTGGAAGCCGCAGGCTACAAATCTGTTGACGGCGACGTTACCATGCGCGCCCAAAACGAAACTGAATTGAGCGGCGAAGATGCGGTTAAGATGCAAAAACTGATTGACGCATTGGAAGATTTGGACGACGTACAAGACGTTTACACTTCTGCCGTGTTGAATCTGGACTAAACAGTTTAAAGAACAAAAGGCCGTCTGAAATTTCAGACGGCCTTTTTATATCGAAACCAATCAGATTTTTCTGGTTTTCAACCAAGCCCAAAGCAGCAGCAATACCACGAAGCTGAAATACAAAATACTCCACACCGG
>NZ_JBQCWY010000818.1:0-882 GCF_051956955.1 Neisseria sp. P0021.S005
GCTTGGAAATGGGCACAGCCTTTGCCAACTCGCGCGGTAAAAACCTCTACGAATTTTGGGGCGATAAAATTACCGACCTGCTCAACCAAACGCTGAAGCAGGCCGGCAGCGACGTTTTAATCAACCTCGCCTCACAAGAATATTTCAAATCCGTCAACACCCAAAAACTCAACGCACGCCTGATTACGCCGATTTTTAAAGACGAGAAAAACGGCAAATACAAAATCATCAGCTTCTACGCCAAACGTGCGCGCGGTTTGATGGTGCGCTACGCGGCAGAACACGGCATTACCGAGCCTGAAATGCTCAAAAATTTCGACTACGAGGGCTATTCATTTAATGAAGCAGCTTCAAACGAAGCCGAATGGGTATTCATGCGTGAAGAACAATCTAAATAAAAACAAAATACTAGATATTTTCCCTAAAATACCACTTGGCAAAGGCCGTAAGTTCCATTAATATTACGGCTTCAAGAACGGAAGCGTGGCAGAGCGGTTTAATGCAACGGTCTTGAAAACCGTCGAGGGTTGATAGCCCTCCGTGAGTTCGAATCTCACCGCTTCCGCCATTCTTGATATTTTTTTATCTAGTGAAAATGAAATGTGAGACTTGATGATTCAAGTCTTTTTTTATTTTCAAATCCAAAGAATCCCACAAAGGCCGTCTGAAACTTTCTATAACGCAGTTTCAGACGGCCTAATACCTTTAAAAATTCCCCCAAATTCCTAAAGTCCTACCCAGACATTTAGAAATTTGGGGGATTTTTGCAAAGGTCTTCGCTTTTCTGATCTTTGTCATCAAGGGTATTAGCCTACCCATCACCAATACGGAATTTTTGCTCAACCATGGAGGGACGTTTTCCATGCCGACGCGATCGTGCAT
>NZ_JBQCWY010000819.1:0-881 GCF_051956955.1 Neisseria sp. P0021.S005
ATAATATACAGTTTGTCGTACATGGATGGGGTTCGTTGGGGGGAGAGGGGGTCTTGTAGCGGAAAAGAATGAAGTAGGCCGTCGGAAAGAGGGTGTTTCAGACGGCCTTAAGGGAATTTAACCTTTAAATACGGGAACAAGCTCCATTTGGCTCAATATTTGGGCGGCAATGTTGATGACGCCGAAGAGGAAGACCCAAACCATCAGCCAGAATCCGCCGTAAACTTGGTAGTTTTTGCCGGCGCCGAATTTTTTGCGCGAGTGGTAGAGCAGCATGGCCGGGATGATGCCGGTCCAGATGGTGGCGGCCAGGCCGACGTAGCCGATGGCAGTAACGAAGCCGGTGGGGAAGAGCAGGCAGGAAATCAGGGGCGGCAGGAAGGTCAGCGCGGCGGTTTTGGTGCGGCCAGAGATGCTGTCGTTCCATTTGAAGATGTCGGCGATGTAGTCGAACAGGCCGAGCGTTACGCCGAGGAAGGAGGTGGCAATCGCCATGTAGGAGAACAGGGTCAACACTTTGTCCATATTGCCGGTTTGGGCAAACTTGGACAGCGTTTCGATCAGGATGGAAACTTGTCCTTCTGCGGCGATAACCGGTGCGAACTCGCTGCGCGGCAGGTTGCCTTGGATGGCGATTTGCCAGAGGACGTAAATTACCAAGGCAATCAGCGTACCTGCCCACAGGGATTTGGCCACTTTGGGCGCGTCGCCTTTAAAGTATTTGAGCAGGCTGGAGACGTTGCCGTGGAAACCGAATGACGCAAGGCAGACGGGCAGGGCGGTGGCGGCATACATCCAGTAGTGGGTGCCGGCCGGGGCTTGGGTGTCAAACAAAACAGGCATTTTGGCATCGGCAATCAGGCCGCCGGTTGCCCAAATAA
>NZ_JBQCWY010000820.1:0-857 GCF_051956955.1 Neisseria sp. P0021.S005
GCCTTGTTCAGTATGCCCGTTGCCGCCTTTGCCCAGCAACATACCGTTTATTTCAATCAAAACGGTAAACTGACGGCGACCATGCATTCGGTTGCTTATGTCCGCCAATACAAGATTGAGGCAGGCAAGGCGCAGGTGCAGGATTTTTACTATCCATCGATGAAAAAATATTCTGATCCTTATGAAGTACCTGCCGGTCAGATTAAGGTTTTTGTGCCGGCGTTGGATAACGGTACGCTGACCCTGTGGCATTTCAACGGTCAGAAAAAGATGGTTGGCAGCTATCGCAACGGCAAGCCGCATGGTGAATGGGTTAACTGGTATCCAAATGGCAAAAAATCTGCGGTGATGCCTTATCAAAATGGCCTGAGTGAGGGCGTGGGTTCCCGCTATTACCGAAATGGTGTGAAAGAAAGCGAAATTCAGTTTAAGCACGATAAAGCCAATGGTCATTGGAAACAATGGTATTCAGACGGCAGTCCGAAAACTGAAATGATGATAAGCAATGACAAACCGACGGAGATCATCAGTTGGGATGAAAATGGCCGCGTTGTGTCTGAATTGAGTATTCGCAATGGCAAACGCAGCGGCATCATTTTGGATTGGTATGATGATGGTGCGAAGAAATCCGAGTTGGTTTATAAAGACGACCAGTTGGTGAAAAAAACTTTTTGGGATACGGACGGATACGTCCTCGAATAATTTTAATCATAAAAAACCGCAGGCTGAGCAGCTTGCGGTTTTTTATTACATACAGCCTTTGTTTTGGCACAGGGTAAATAACGGCGCGCCGCTTTCACGGATTTTTTTGCCGCCGTCCAAGTCGGTAAATTCCAAAATGGCAGCCGCTTCGATTA
>NZ_JBQCWY010000821.1:0-852 GCF_051956955.1 Neisseria sp. P0021.S005
ATGGTTGCCGGAACATTTGGGCTTTCCTGTTCCCGACAGTCAGGCCGTAATTGCAGGCCGTCTAAACAATCATATCGAAGATGCACACGCTTGGGCAGGCTTACTCATCGGCAGCATTATCTGCTATGGCATTCTGCCGCGCTTGCTTGCTTGGCTGGCTTGCAAGATTACTTTAAAAACCCTGCGCGAATGTTTGGATTTGAATCAGCCCTACTATCAAAACATCCTTCGCACATGGCAAACGAAGATTGTTGATGCCGATGATTTTCAGGAAAACATCGTTCCCGTTTCATCTAAAATTACGCTGAATAATGCGCCTAAATGGGCTGTTACACTGGAAACGGAATGGCCTGATCCGCTTTGGTTTTCCGGCGTTTTGGCGCAAGAATGGATAGACAAAGGTGTGGCCGCCGGCAGAAAAGATTTGGAACAATTGGAAGCCGAATTGAAACAAACTCCGGCGCAACTTCTCATCGGCGTACGCACGCAAACTGTTCCCGATCGCGGCATTTTGCGTCAAATCAGCCGCTTGGCTGAAGCTACGGACGGCGGCGTTATCATTCAACTTTTGAATCAAGACAGTTTCTCTGAAGATTTGGATACCAAACTGGATTATTGGCGCGATGCGCTGGCAGAAAGAAACATTGCCTGGCTGGAACCGACCCGTTTGGCACAAGAAAAACGGCAAAGCGCTATTTGACAGATAAACCGAAGGCCGTCTGAAAAGTTTTCAGACGACCTTTTATCGCAACTTGGAAGCTTGTTTTTAATATTGTCTTGCTGTCTTGATGATATAACCAATTTAAATTTAATCATTTCTTGACTATCCGTTATGTTTTCATTTTTTAATAT
>NZ_JBQCWY010000822.1:0-847 GCF_051956955.1 Neisseria sp. P0021.S005
ATACTTCTTATATAATACGGATAATGAGTTATTTTTGAACCGTCCTTATAAAGCGGGGCGCGGAGGATTATTGAATGGAATTTGTTTACGACGTAGCAGAATCAGCAACGAGCCCTGCTGTTATTAAAGTTATCGGTTTGGGTGGTGGCGGCTGTAATGCCATCAACAACATGGTTGCCAACACTATTCATGGTGTTGAGTTCATCAGTGCCAATACCGATGCGCAATCATTGGCTAAAAACAATGCGGCTAAACGCATTCAATTGGGTACAAACCTGACTCGCGGTTTAGGTGCCGGTGCAAATCCTGAAATTGGCCGCGCCGCTGCTCAAGAAGATCGTGAAGCCATCGAAGATGCTATCCGTGGTGCAAACATGCTGTTCATCACGACCGGTATGGGTGGCGGTACAGGTACCGGCTCTGCTCCTGTTGTGGCTGAAATCGCTAAAGAAATGGGTATCCTGACCGTTGCGGTTGTAACCCGTCCGTTTGCTTACGAAGGCAAACGCGTACATATCGCTCAAGCAGGTTTGGATCAGCTCAAAGAGCGTGTCGATTCCCTGATTATTATCCCTAACGACAAATTGATGACTGCCTTGGGCGAAGACGTGACCATGCGTGAAGCTTTCCGTGCGGCCGACAATGTACTGCGTGATGCTGTTGCCGGTATTTCCGAAGTGGTGACTTGCCCGAGCGACATGATCAACTTGGACTTCGCCGACGTGAAAACCGTGATGAGCAATCGCGGTATCGCCATGATGGGTTCAGGTTTCGCGCAAGGTATCGACCGTGCCCGTTTGGCTACCGATCAAGCTATCTCCAGCCCGCTCTTGGATAACGTTACTTT
>NZ_JBQCWY010000823.1:0-842 GCF_051956955.1 Neisseria sp. P0021.S005
CGACAAATCCTGCATCAGTTTGGCATCAGGGTCTTTTTTATCCGGCAGGATGCTGGCTTCCAAAGTCGCGGCAACCAAGGTTTCCAAGTTGCGTTGGGCATTGCCCGGGTCGGCGTATTTTGCGGTAATGACTTCGCCTTGCTCGGTAATACGGATTTGTCCGGCAACGCTGCCCGCAGGTTGCGCCAAGATGGCTTGGTAAGAAGGGCCGCCGCCGCGACCTACACTGCCGCCGCGGCCGTGGAACAGGCGCATGCGGACATCGTATTTTTTGAAGAGTTCGACCAAGCCCAACTCTGCCTGATACAGACACCACGAGCTGGTAACGTAGCCGCCGTCTTTGTTGGAGTCGGAGTAGCCCAGCATGATTTCTTGGATGTTGCCGCGGCTTTCGAGCAGAGCGTCATACCAGTCGAGGCGGAACATGGTTTCCATGACCGGGCAGGCGTTTTCGAGCGCTTCGATGGTTTCAAACAGAGGCACGATGTTGATGCGGCTGCGCGGTTTGCCGTTTTCCACTGTCAACAGGCCGCTTTCTTTCAGCAGCAATGCCAAGGCGAGCAGGTCGCTGGGTTGTTCGCAGTTGGAAATAATGCTTTGCGTCACGGCATCTTCGCCAAATTCGTCTTTGATTTTGCGCGCTTCGTTGAAAATCGCCAGTTCGTGGCGGGTATGGTCGCTGTATGTGATGAACGGGCTGTACAGCGGGCGTTGATGGCTCAATTCGCGCAACAGGGCGTCTTGTTTTTGCTCTTCGTTCAGGCTGTTGTAGTCTTCCAAACCTGCGTGTTGGAAAAGCTCGGCAACCACGTCGGCGTGTTTGCCTGCGTGTTGGCGCAGGT
>NZ_JBQCWY010000824.1:0-829 GCF_051956955.1 Neisseria sp. P0021.S005
TACCCATGACGAACTGTTCCGCGCAGGAATATCGGCAAGCTAATCTAGTCCTGCCATCAAAGAAGTGCAGAATTATGCTTCAGCACTGCATTGTGGCTTCGACCTTATCCAAAAACACGGAATGCTGACCAACAATCATATTTTGACGATACAGGCCGAGTTGGAAAAGAACCGTGCCGGATTCCGTAAACAGTCGGGGACGATGCTGAAAAACGACCGTACAGGCGAAACCGTCTATACGCCGCCGCAACATATAGACGACATCATTTGCTTGATGAGCAGATTGGAAGCATTTATCAACAACGACAACACGGAAAAACCTATTGATCCGCTTATCCGTATGGCGTTGCTCCATCACCAGTTTGAAAGCATTCACCCGTTTTACGACGGCAATGGCAGAACAGGTAGGATTATTAATGTGCTGTATCTGGTTTTAACCGGGTTGCTGGATATTCCCGTTTTATACCTCAGCCGCTATTTGGTACGGAACAAAAGCGAATATTACCGACTGTTACAATATGTACGCGATACGGGTGAATGGGAGGATTGGCTGTTGTATATGTTGGAAGCCGTGGAACAAACCGCCAAGGACGGCATCGATACCGTGCAACACATCCATCAGGCGATGCTGGACTACAAACATCGTATCAGGCAAAAATTCAGCTTCTACAGTCAAGACCTGATTAACCACCTATTCAACCATCCCTACACAAAAATCGATTTCCTGATGAAAACGCTGAACGTTTCTCGTCCCAGTGCCGCCAAATATCTGGACGAACTGACAGAAGGCGGGTTCCTTCACAAAGAAAAAATAGGCAGAAGCAACTAC
>NZ_JBQCWY010000825.1:0-827 GCF_051956955.1 Neisseria sp. P0021.S005
ATTTGTTTTATCGATCCGAGCGCACCCTGACAAATGTTGCAAATTTCGGCGTTCCCTTTTGCGTAAAACCACGATAACGGTAAGTAATCAGCGCACCGATTTTCGGCGGATGGTCGCGGTCTTTATCCTTAAAACCGCTGCCGATACGAAACTCGCCATATTGGTTTTTGCATCCTACCGCACCCAAACGCCCGACATTTCGCCCTTTGCCCTCATAATGACGCGTCACTGTACATTCATCATCATATTCACTTTTCAGCTTCAACAGCTGCCCATTTCTACCGCTTGCATAACGGGCTTCAGGTTGACGCAGCATCACACCTTCCCCACCCAGCGCTTCGACTTGTTTCAAAAAATCCAAAGCATGCTGTTTGTCGCGCACCTTGACTTGCGGAATAACCGTAAACCGTGCCGACGGGTGTGATTTCAGCCATTTCGAAGCCGTTTCCAGCCGCTGATACAGATTGCCCTGCGCCTGCGGCACATCAAAAACATGCAAACGGATGCCGTCCCAATTTCCCGAGGCAGAACGCACCGTCGCGGAAATTTGCTCAAACCGCCCTCGTCCGCTGTACAACTCGCCATCCATCGGAAACGGCGGAAAACCTGCTGTAAAACCTTTGGGCGGTGTAAACGCATAGCCCTGACGACTGACCAGCTGCCTGCCGTCCCAATACGCGCGTACGCCATCCAACTTTTCACTCATGGCCCAACCGGCAATATCTTGATTTTTATATTCCTGCGCCAACAACAAATCTGCACCAAACGCCGCAGAGATGAAAGAAGCCGCAAAAATCGGTATCATGGTTCGCATTACATTATTCATA
>NZ_JBQCWY010000826.1:0-792 GCF_051956955.1 Neisseria sp. P0021.S005
GCGCCGCCTTTACCGCCACCGCCGCTTTGCATGCGCATGAAGTAGAACCATGCACCGATCAACAACAAAACAGGCAGCAGGCTGTAAAACAGACTGGCCAGCATGCTTGGTTTTTCTTCCGGAGTCACTTTGACGCGTACTTTGTTATCCAACAGTGTTTTAACCAAGTTGTCATCCAAAGGCGCATTGGTATAGAAGGCAGTTTTATCGGTGCGCTCACCTTTAATCAGATAGCCGCTGACAACAGATCCTTCAATATTGACATTGGATACTTCGCCACTATTAACTTGCTGAATAAATTGAGAATATTCGATTTGCTGTTTATCTTCCTGCTTATCGCTGAGTGCATTGAATGCTGCTAAAAGCATAGCACCACCCACTACCCAGACTAATATGTTTTTAATGGTATTCCCCACTGAACAGGCTCCATGGTTACAAAATAAATAAAATCAAGGGAAAGAATTTTAAAGCACCTACCCTACATTGTCAGCGTTTATTTTTACCTAATAGGTAAATCTCACTGGAACGATTGCGGGAAGCATCCGGCTTTCGAGTTTGTACACTGGCAAAAATTTCACGCATAGCCGCCGTATACTCTTGATAACCCGCGCCTTGAAACACCTTCACTAGAAAACTGCCTCCGGTTTTCAAATGTTGGGAGGCAAAATCCAAAGCCAGTTCACACAAATAAAAACTGCGTGCCTGGTCTGTTACGGCATTGCCTGACATATTGGGTGCCATATCACAGATTACAAGGTCTAACGGACGATTATCCAATAAGGCTTCAAACTG
>NZ_JBQCWY010000827.1:0-789 GCF_051956955.1 Neisseria sp. P0021.S005
GTCAATCCGGCCTTTACCCACGAAACCGTCCAACGCTTCCACACGCCCCTGCTCATCCACGGCCATACCCACCGCGAAAACATCCATCGCAACGCCGATTACACCCGCATCGTACTTGGCGACTGGCGCGACAATTACGCCTCCATTCTCGAAGTCGATGCCGAAGGCTACCGTTTTATCGCCTTATAAAACATCAGGCCGTCTGAAAACCGGTTTCCCGATTGTTCAGACAGCCTGACTGACAAATATCCTCAACCGGTTTACGCAAACCAACCGCGTATCCGCTCCAAACCACCAAAGCGCACACACGCATCCGCATTCGCCTCAGTTTTCGGTTTCGCCCGATAAGCAATGCCGAATCCCGCCTCCCTTATCATCGGAATATCGTTCGCACCATCACCCATCGCCACCACCTGCCACGGAGCCAAACCCAGACGCTCACGGTATTCACGCAACAAATCCGTCTTAGCCTGTGCATCGATAATCCGCCCTTTCAGACGGCCTGTCAGCTTGCCGTTTTCCACTTCCAACACATTCGCAAAATGGAAATCCAAGCCCAAACGCCGTTGTAGGCGTTCCGTAAAGAACGTAAATCCGCCCGACACCAGCATAAACTTCACATCATTCCGTTTACACTCTTCCAACAAAAATTCCGCGCCCGGCGACAGCTGCAACACATTCTCGTACACCTCTTCCAACACGCGCTCGTCCAAACCGGCCAGCAAAGCCACACGCTTGCGCAAAGACTGCTCAAAGTCCAGCTCGCCGCGCATCGACTGCTCCGTAATC
>NZ_JBQCWY010000828.1:0-784 GCF_051956955.1 Neisseria sp. P0021.S005
CATAAACACTAGTCGCGGCCGTCTGAAAAAGTTTCAGACGGCCTCTTCAGTCGTCAAAGACAGCCGGTTAAGCCAAAGCTTCCTTAATGATGTCTTTTACTGTCGTTGCGTTATTAGGGACAACACGGACCCGTTGTGGCAGATTTTCCAAGCCTTCCAATGCGGCAGGGCGAGGGATGGAAACTTCGCCGACAGCCTCATGGATGGTGGCTTCAAATTTGGCAGCCAATGCGGTTTCGAGGCAGACAATGGTTTCGCCGGCTTCGCGTACTTCACGCGCTACTTTGATGCCATCAGCTGTATGCGGATCAATCAATTCGCGGTCTTGTTCGTAAACCTGTTTGATGGTGGCAAGGCGGTTGGCATGGGTCGATTTGCCGGAAACAAAGCCATATTGTTGATGTACTTTGTTTAAGACAAATTCCAAATTGAAACCTTTGCCGGATCCTACTTCAGCCCATAAGGTTTTGATTTCGTCTGCATCGCGGTCCATCAGGTCAAACACAAAACGCTCGAAGTTGGAGGCTTTGGAAATATCCATAGACGGGCTGGATGTGACGTGGGTGTGTTCGCTGTTGCGAGGGCGGTATGCGCCGGTTTTGAAAAACTCGTCCAATACGTCGTTTTCATTGGTGGCAACAATCAAGCGGTGGATAGGCAGACCCATTTGGCGGGCGATATGGCCGGCGCAGACATTGCCGAAGTTGCCGCTTGGCACGCAGAAGCTGATTTTTTCGTCATTGCTCGAAGTGGCATTGAAATAACCGGCAAAGTAGTACACGAC
>NZ_JBQCWY010000829.1:0-784 GCF_051956955.1 Neisseria sp. P0021.S005
GCGTTAAAGAGGGTGGATTTGCCGACGTTGGGCAAACCGACGATACCGCATTTCAAGCTCATGGTTTTTCCTGAAAAGATAAAAGTTTAACGGCGGATTATAGCATATTGTAGAGGTACTCAAAACAGCCGCAATGCTGGTGTATATTCATCATAAAAAGGCCGTCTGAAAATTGTTTCAGACGGCCTTTTTTCCGTACTGCCTTAACCGGTATTACGCAAACCTTGCGCTACGCCGTTGATGGTCAAGTGAACCATCAGAAGGGCGTGCGGATTATCGGGCTCTTTGCGCAGGCGTTTGAGCATGGCGACTTGCAGGCCGTTGAGGGCGTTCAAATATGGAATCCTCAAGGCAAGCGAACGGGCGAGGCTGCGGTTGTCGCGCAGGAGCTCTTCGGTTTGCAGCAAGTCGAGCAGTGCTTTGCGGCTGCGTTGGTATTCTTCCTTGATCATGCCGAAGATGACCTTTGCTTTATCGGGCGATTCGCTCAAGCCGGCATAGTTTTCCGCCAAAGTGATGTCGGTTTTCGCCATCACTTGCTCCATATTAGAGAGCATGGCTTGGAAGAACGGGTTGCTTTGGGCGTGTTCGCGCAGGGCGGCGAGGGTTTCGGGATTGCCTTCGCACAAGGTTTCCACTGCGCTGCCGAAACCGTACCAAGCCGGCAACATGAGGCGGTTTTGCATCCATGAAAATACCCACGGAATCGCGCGCAAGTCCTGAATCCGCGCCAAGGTTTTGCGGCTGGCGGGACGGCTGCCGAGGTTGAGGGTGGCGATTTCCT
>NZ_JBQCWY010000830.1:0-767 GCF_051956955.1 Neisseria sp. P0021.S005
TCAATATATTCTGTTATACAGTATTTCCAATATAAATAAGATTCTTCTTCTGATAATTTCATATTACGATAATGAACAGCATCGTTCAAAAAGATATATGCATTACAATAGTCTAAGTTAAATAAATTAGGACACTCTAGATTATCATTTATTGAAATAAACTGTTGTATGCTACGCAAAGAATTTGGTAAAAAAGTAGACGTATTTGGTAGTTCTTGAGGAATCATGTCTCCATTCACAAAAAATGTAAAAATCCCTTCGGAAAAATTTTCTGAACTCCATTCATCTATCTCCTCAATCCAAATTGCAAATTTATATGGATCCCCAAAAATCATTTAGAACACTCCTTGAATAAAATTTATTTTCCAGGAATACCCAATTTCCTACGCAGTTGGATATTAAGTTTATCAATTCTATTCCTGTTTAAGGTTCCTGCCCAGTGATACAAATTCCTGTTGTTATCAGCACCAACCAGTAAAGGATTGCTGCCGGTAACAGTCAACTTTATGTTTTTCAGATTGTGGACACCTGCAAAAAACGCGAAGAATTCGTGAAGGCTATAGTTTGCTAAAATATATTATAGATTCAATTGAAAAATAACAGATTCAACTGTACCTTTCTTATACCTGATTTCTTTAAAGTTTTTCCCATTATCAAAACTATAAAAAAGTCTCTCTTCCTCACCAGCATATCCCATTTCTAATACTAAACAATCTATTTCACAATTACTCCCTCCACTCATATATGCAGTATCAATAGAAAATATA
>NZ_JBQCWY010000831.1:0-756 GCF_051956955.1 Neisseria sp. P0021.S005
TTAACGGCAGCCAACTGTTTGCGACCAACCAAAACGTAGCCAACAACGCCGCCAATATCGCCAAAGGCATCAACTTCGGTGGTACCACCGGCAGCAACAACTACGCATTGGGTGACACCATCAATGTCAAAGGCGACAGCAACATCATCAGCGAAACCGTAGCCGGTGGCGCACAGCTGAAACTGGCCAAAGACATCACTGTTGACAGCGTCACCGCAGGCGACAGCAAACTGAATTCAGACGGCCTCACCATTACCGGTGGCCCGAGTGTGACCAAGTCAGGCATCAATGCCGCCGGCAACAAAGTGACCAACGTTGCCGCCGGTACCGATGACACCGACGCCGTCAACTACAGCCAGCTGAAACAGCAAAGCGCCGCCGCCCGTACCGAGGTTGCAGCCGGCACCAACATCAAAGATGTGGTGAAAACGACCGGCGCCAACGGCCAAGACATCTATACCGTCAACGCCAAAGGCACGACTGCGAGCGCAGGTTCGGACAAAGTGACCGTCACTGCTTCAGCAGAAGACGCGAACAACGTGACCGACTACAGCATCGACTTGGCGCAAGACACCAAAGACGACATCCAAAAAGGTGTAGATGCCAAAACCACCGTTGACACCAAAGGCCTGACCTTCAACGGCGACAGCGGCAGCACCAATATCGAAAAACTCGGCTCCACCGTGACCGTTGCCGGCGACGACAACATCACCACTGAAGCCCAAGACGATAAAGTGACCGTCAAGCTGAACAAAG
>NZ_JBQCWY010000832.1:0-750 GCF_051956955.1 Neisseria sp. P0021.S005
GTGCGGTAAAATGGGCAGTCGTTTTTTGGAAGATCCTAAAAATCACGCATTACCGCATATTGGCGTTTACTTTGCCGAAGAAGATAGCGGACACGGATTTTTTGCGCTGGATTATCGCAACATAAATGCCGATGGTGAGCCACCGGTTATCAATATTTATTTGGATAATTTTCATGAAGAATATATTGCCGACAGCTTTGCTGCTTTTATTCGCCGTTTGACTGCAGATGAGTAAGCAGGGCGGATAAGTAGTTAGGATTTCAAATATTCTTGTTACTAATAAGCTGATATAAAATAAAGGTCGTCTGAAAACCGATTTCAGACGGCCTTTTTCAATACATTAAATCAAGACAAAGCAACAAAGCCATATCTATTCCGATTCATACGGCAACAAAACGTCCCAAGTCTAAAACCAACCCACTCAGAGAAAAAACATGAAACACATCCTCCTTATCCTGACCCTCGCCACACTCACCGCCTGCGCCTCCAGCCATACCGGCGGCTACGGCTATGCCGGAAACAACGGCGCTTCCGCAGGCGTGACCCAAACATTCCGTTGGTAAGGCCGTCTGAAATACGGCATGGTGTTACACCATAGAAAACAGACCGATTCCAAACGTAAAGGCAAGTTTTACACTTGCCTTTTTTATACTATTTAGCGGCTCAATAACGCATCAATTCGCATCATTAAGCCGCCATTTAAATGTTAGAAAACGTTAAAGGCCGTCTGAAAACAGACTGTATAAACCC
>NZ_JBQCWY010000833.1:0-735 GCF_051956955.1 Neisseria sp. P0021.S005
GGGCAATCAGCCATTTAATGATGCGGAACATGGTTACAGGGCTTTCATGTATTCGACCTAACAGGGCGGATATCGGGTGTAAATCCGCGCCAAATATGGTAGGAGGCGGCAGCCTGACCGACCAGCATGCCCAGGCCGTCTGAAACTTCGGCCGCGTCGTTGCTTTGGGCAAAGTTCAAAAATGTCTGCGCCGCGTCGCCGTAAACCATATCGTAGGCAAGGCGGCAGTTGCGGAAAATTTCAGGGCTGACGGCAGGAAGCTGACCGCTCAAGCCGCCGGACGTGCCGTTGATGATGATATCAAAACCGCCGTTCAAATCCGCCATCGGGACGGCTTCAATGCCGAAAAGCCGCGCCAATTCCTCGGCTTTGGCATGGGTACGGTTGGCAATGACGATACGGGCAGGGCGGTGTTCTTTCAAAACCGGAATCACGCCGCGCACCGCGCCGCCTGCACCCAAAAGCAAAATGGTTTTGCCTTCAATGGCAATGTTTTTAACCTGCGTGATGTCGTTGGCCAAACCGATACCGTCGGTATTGTCGCCGCGTATTCTGCCGTCTTCCAACCACACCAGCGTATTGACCGCGCCGGCAGCCAAGGCGCGGTCGGAATGTTCGTCCGCCAGCGCAAAAGCTTCCTGCTTGAACGGAACGGTTACATTCGCACCTTGCCCGCCCTCGGCGAGAAACGCCGCAACAGCCTCGGCAAAACCGCCGATTTCGACACAAATGCGT
>NZ_JBQCWY010000834.1:0-729 GCF_051956955.1 Neisseria sp. P0021.S005
TATTTATCTATCAATATCAAGCGCTCAAGTACAATCAAGAGCAATTGGTAAACCTGCTTATGAAGCAGCTTGTAGCAAAAGATGAAGCGATAGATTTCGTTTTTCCGCTGGATGCGGACGAATTTATTTCATGTCCTAGCCGTATCATGCTGGAACAACTTTTGGATGTCATCGGCGAAAACAGGATCGGCATGTACCTTTGGCGCGGCTATTTGCCGACATCGTTGCAATACAATCCCGATTTCACCACTCAATTTACCGAGCAACGCCTCGAAACGCTCTTTACCCCCAAAGTCATTATTCCTAGATGGGCTGCCGAATCTTGCAGCGTGATTATCGGCTGCCATTACATGTTGGATAAAGATGGCAACAAGGTTAAATCAACCCTGTTTCATTCGCCGGATTATCGAGGTTTACATTCCTGGTTTATCGAGCAGTTTTCCGCCCAATTTGCGGAGACCGATTTGTTGTGGCTGGGGCATTTCCCAATCCGCTCCTTGAACCAGCACATCAAAAAAATCCTCGAAAAGTCCATCTTGATTGCCATTAAAGACGGAAGCAACGATATTGCCTGGGAAAACCAGTTGCGCGAATTGCTGGACAACGGCATGAAGATGGACTTGAACGATTTACGGCTGTTGGCATACAGATACCGCGCCGGTTCTACAAGTTTGGAAGACCCGCATTGTAAAGTCAGCCATTACGAACCCTTGCGTAAAAAACCGCTGA
>NZ_JBQCWY010000835.1:0-724 GCF_051956955.1 Neisseria sp. P0021.S005
GCCTTACCACATTGCGCTTGACCAAGCTCGCGAAGCTTCCCGCGGTAAAAGCAAAATTGGTACAACCGGTCGCGGCATCGGCCCGGCTTATGAAGATAAAGTTGCTCGTCGCGCGATTCGCGTGGTGGACTTGTTGCACCCTGAAAAACTGGTTGAAAAACTGGAAGCCGTTTTGGCTTATTACAATGTTCAGTTGCAACACCTGCACCATGCCGAGCCGGTAAAACTTGAAGACGTGATGGCGGTCATTGAAAAAGTTGCACCGCGCATTACGCCGATGATTACCGATGTTTCCCGTGTTTTGAACGAGAAAAACCGCAAAGGCGAAAGCCTGTTGTTTGAAGGCGCGCAAGGTACGTTGCTGGATATCGACTACGGTACTTATCCGTTTGTAACTTCCTCCAACTGCTTGGCTGGTGCCGCTTCTGCCGGTGCAGGCGTAGGTCCGCAAATGCTGGATTACGTTTTGGGTATCGTTAAAGCCTATACCACCCGTGTGGGTTCCGGTCCATTTCCGACTGAATTGTTTGACGAAGTGGGCGCAGGTTTGGCAGAGCGCGGCCATGAGTTCGGTTCTGTAACCGGTCGTGCGCGTCGTTGTGGCTGGTTTGACGCAGCTGCTCTGAAACGCTCTATTCAAGTTAACGGCATTTCTGGCATGTGCATTACCAAGCTGGACGTGATGGATGGTATTAAAAACATCAATATCTGTGTAGGTTATGAA
>NZ_JBQCWY010000836.1:0-722 GCF_051956955.1 Neisseria sp. P0021.S005
TTAGGTTTTTCAATAAATTCAGATATTTATTGGTGCCCGGAGCCGGAATCGAACCGGCACGGCCGGTTTAGGGCCGACGGATTTTAAGTCCGTTGTGTCTACCTATTTCACCACCCGGGCGTAGACAGTAAATTGAGAAATTGGAGGCGGGGGCGCGGATTTGAACCGGCCTGTATAAGGGTTGCACCCCTTATAGCATAAACACTCTGCCACCCCGCCATGAAAGGGATGGAGGCGAGAGTCGGAATCGAACCGGCGTAGACGGATTTGCAATCCGCTGCATAACCACTTTGCTATCTCGCCAAAACTACGTTTGAGTGTTGTAGTATGAAACTGGAGCGGGAAACGAGTCTCGAACTCGCGACCTCAACCTTGGCAAGGTTGCGCTCTACCAACTGAGCTATTCCCGCGTATTCGGATGCATGATTTAATGGAGCGGGAAACGAGTCTCGAACTCGCGACCTCAACCTTGGCAAGGTTGCGCTCTACCAACTGAGCTATTCCCGCATTTGAGTGCATCTGAAATTAAACTGGAGCGGGAAACGAGTCTCGAACTCGCGACCTCAACCTTGGCAAGGTTGCGCTCTACCAACTGAGCTATTCCCGCATATTGAAAAAGAACAATCAACAAGTAATCAGAATGGAGCGGGAAACGAGTCTCGAACTCGCGACCTCAACCTTGGCAAGGTTGCGCTCTACCAACTGAGCTATTCCCGCTCTGA
>NZ_JBQCWY010000837.1:0-718 GCF_051956955.1 Neisseria sp. P0021.S005
TATTACGCCTATTTGAAAAACGAATTGAAACTGCGAAAATTGATTTAATCAGTTGCATTTATACACATCAAAGGCCGTCTTAAAACGACAATCGGGTTTTCAGACGACCTTTGCTTTACCTTTTCTTACACTTTACGGCATAATGACAACCACGCATTTCTAGAAGAAAGACAAACAATGTCAACCAAAACCCCATCCCTATTCGGCGGCGCGATGATTATCGCCGGTACGGTTATCGGCGCAGGCATGCTTGCCAATCCGACCGCCACGTCCGGCGTCTGGTTTGCCGGCTCGCTGGTCGTGTTGTTGTACACCTGGTTTTCCATGCTCTCCAGCGGCCTGATGATTTTGGAAGTCAACACCCATTATCCGCACGGCGCCAGCTTCGACACCATGGTCAAAGACCTGCTCGGCCCGGTTTGGAACATCATCAACGGCGTTGCCGTCGCTTTCGTTTTATACCTGCTCACCTACGCCTACATCTTCGTCGGCGGCGACCTGACCGCCAAAGGCATCGGCAGCGCGGTAGGCGGCGAAATTTCGCTCTCCGTCGGCCAACTCGTCTTCTTCGGCATCCTCGCCTTTTGCGTTTGGGCATCCGCTCGCTTGGTTGACCGCTTCACCAGCATCCTCATCGGCGGCATGGTATTGACCTTTATTTGGGCAACCGGCGGCCTGATTGCCGATGCCAAAATGCCTGTTTTGTTTGACACCCAAG
>NZ_JBQCWY010000838.1:0-714 GCF_051956955.1 Neisseria sp. P0021.S005
TCATTTTTGTCGGGGCACGAGTTGGCGGCGATAATGGCCAGCTGGTAGTTGGTGTGGGTGGTTGGTGGTATATTTGCGGTTAGTCTGCTGGTGGCTGGTTGTTGCGGAGTTTGGTGGGCGTGGTGGTTGGTGTGTTTGTTGGTGGTGTGTTGGTTGGTGGGTTTGTGTGGGTGGGTGGTTGAGGTAGCTTGGTTGTGTGTTGGGTCTGTGTTGGTTGTTGTCGGGTTGTGTGTTTGGGTGGGTGTGTTGGTTGTTTGGGTTGGGTGGTGGTTGGGTGGGTGGGTGTTTGGTTGGGTGTTTGTGTTCCTGTGTGGTTGGTTTGGTTGATGGTATGGTTTGGGTTGTTGTGTAGGGGCGGGTGGTCTTGTTTGTTTGTTAGTTGTGGTGGGTGTTGGGTGGGCGGGCGCCTGGTTTGGTGGGGGGTGTGTTGGGGTGTGGTGTTTGTTTGTGTTTGGTGTGGTGGTGGTCGTTTTGTTTTTTGTTTTGTTGTTTTTGTTGTTTGCTTTTTTCTTGTGTGTGGTGTGTGTGTTGGTGTTTGTTTTGGGTGTGGTTGTTGTTGTCGTTGGTTTGTGTGTGGTTTTTGGAGTGTTGGCGTTTGCTTCTGATGTGACGGGTGTGGCCGGCTCGGTTTGTTTAGGTTTGTGTAGTGTCGGTGTCGGTGGCGGTGTGTTTTTTGGGTGTTGTGTGGTTGTTTGGTTTGGTTTTTTTGGTGTT
>NZ_JBQCWY010000839.1:0-708 GCF_051956955.1 Neisseria sp. P0021.S005
ACAGCACACCGAATACCACTACGACGCCAATCAAAACCTCACCCTCGCCCTCTATCCAGACGGCAGCAAAGAGACCTTCGGCTACGATGCTGCAGGTCGTTTGACCACCCATACCGACGGCGAAGGCCACACCACCTCCTACGAATACGGCCAGGACGGTCTGCCGACCCAACGCACCAATGCGCTGGGCCATACCTTCGGCTACCATTACGACAAAGCCCGCCGCCTAGTCGGCCTCACCAATGAAAACGGTGCGCGCTACCGCTTTGCCTACGACATCCTCGACCGATTGATTGCAGAAAGCGGTTTCGACCATAAGCTGACCGGCTACCGCTACAATGCCGGCAACGAACTGATTGAACAGCGTGAATTCGGCGACGAAGCCTCCCTTGCCGCCAAACTGATGGCGCAGCTGGGCGGACAACCCGTCCCCAAAAAAGAAGCCGCCCCGCTTTCAGACGGCCTCGACAGCCAAACCCCGCTGCGGATTACCGAGTTCAAACGCGATGTATTGGGACGTTTAATCCACACCCTTGCCCGCGATAACGACAAGGTTCAGGAAACCGCTTACCAATACGACCTGGACGGCAACCTCGTCCGCGCCGCCAACAGTCACAGCATTACCTGCTTCGACTACAACGGCAACGGCCAAATCATCGGCCAGCACCAATGGAAAGTACCGGCTAAGGAAGAGAACGCCCGAAACGG
>NZ_JBQCWY010000840.1:0-703 GCF_051956955.1 Neisseria sp. P0021.S005
CTCTGACTCTGATTGAACAAAAACGTGCCGATGCAACCCTGAACGACGAATTGGCAGTATTGGACTATCTGAAAAATAAACCTGATGCTGGTGTAAAAATCGTTTGGTCTGCCCCGGCTGACGAAAAAGTCGGCTCCGGCTTGATTGTCAATAAAGGCAATGATGAGGCATTGGCCAAATTCAGCACAGCCATGAACGAACTGAAGGCCGACGGTACGCTGAAAAAACTGGGCGAACAATTCTTCGGAAAAGACATCAGTGTTAAATAATTTCCTTGCCTCTCTGCCGTTTATGACGGAAACACGCGCTGATATGCTCATCAGCGCGTTTTGGCCTATGGTCAAAGCCGGCTTTATAGTATCTCTTCCTCTGGCGATTGCTTCTTTCGTTATCGGTATGATTATTGCTGTAGCCGTTGCTTTGGTAAGAATCATGCCACCTGGTGGAATTCTTCAAAAAATTCTACTTAAAGTGGTTGAATTCTATATTTCTGTCATTCGTGGAACACCGCTTTTAATACAACTAGCAGTGGTCTTCTATGGTCTGCCATCTGTTGGTATTTATATCGACCCGATTCCTGCCGCCATCATCGGTTTTTCGCTCAACGTTGGTGCATACGCTTCCGAAACCATACGCGCGGCAATTTTGTCCGTACCTAAAGGTCAATGGGAAGCTGGTTTCTCCATCGGTATGACCTATATGC
>NZ_JBQCWY010000841.1:0-694 GCF_051956955.1 Neisseria sp. P0021.S005
ACCAGCATATCGATTTCGCAATCGGGGAAACGGGTTTTCAGCGCATCGACCACCGGCGTGCTCAAAAGCACATCGCCATGATGGCGCAATTTGATGATCAGAATACGTTTGGGTTGGGCTAAAGACATACAAAACTTTCAGACGGCCTGTTGATTGGCTGCTATTGTAAAGCGGAAAACAGGTTTCATAAAATACAAAACAGGCCGTCTGAAAGCTATCCTGCTGATTCATCGCTATAAAATCCGCACAAGTCATGCAATTTATATTACAATCCGCACCCCGTGGTTCGAAAACCTCCCACATTAAAAAACTAAGGAAACCTCATGTCCCGCAACAACGAAGAGCTGCAAGGCATCTCCCTTTTGGGCAACCAGAAAACCCAATACCCAAGCGAATACGCGCCTGAAATTTTGGAAGCGTTCGACAACAAACATCCAGACAACGACTATTTCGTCAAATTCGTCTGCCCCGAGTTCACCAGCCTCTGCCCGATGACTGGCCAGCCCGACTTTGCCACCATCTACATCCGCTACATCCCCCATATCAAAATGGTGGAAAGCAAATCACTGAAACTCTATCTCTTCAGCTTCCGCAACCACGGCGACTTCCATGAAGACTGCGTCAACATCATCATGAAAGACCTCATCGCCCTGATGGATCCGAAATACATCGAAGTATTCGGCGAATTCACACC
>NZ_JBQCWY010000842.1:0-691 GCF_051956955.1 Neisseria sp. P0021.S005
TTTTTTTTTTGGTGGTGTGGTGGTTGTTGGGGTTTGCGTTTTTTTGTTTGTTGGTGGTGTTGGGTGTGTGTGGGGGGTGGGGGTTGGTTGTTTGTGTGGTGGGTGGGGGGGGTGGTGGTGTGGGGGTTGGTCGTTTTTTTGTTGTTTTTGGGTTGGTTGTTGGTTTTTGGTGTGTGTTTGTTTTTTTTTTGTTGTTTGGTGGTGGTTGCGGTGTTGTTGGGTTGGTGTGGGTGTTTGGTTTTTTTTTGGTTGGTGTTGTTGGTTGTTTTGTGTGTTTGTGTGTTGGGGGTGTTGTTGGTTTTGTGTGTTGTTGTTGTGTTGTTGGGTGTTGTGTTGTTTTTGGGGGGGTTGTTGTTGTTTTTGGTGTTTTGTGTGTGTTTGGGGGTTGGGTTGGGTGAACGGGTTGTTTTGCGTTGTGGTGTCGGGGTTGTTTGGGGTGTTGGTTTTCGGGTGGTTTGTCGTTTTTGGTTTGTGTTGGGGGGTGGGTTGGTTTGTTGTGTGGTGTTGTTTGTGTTTGTGGGTGTGGTTTGTTGTTTTTTTGTTTGGTGGTGTGTGTGGGGGTGTTGTGGGGGTTGTTGTTTGGGGTGTTGGTTTTTTTGGTGTTTGTTTGTTTTGGGTGTGGGGTTGGTTGGTTGGTTGTTGGGTTGGTGTGTTTGTTTTGTGGGGGTTTGGGTTTGGTTGGGGTGGGTTC
>NZ_JBQCWY010000843.1:0-690 GCF_051956955.1 Neisseria sp. P0021.S005
CGGTTTGTCCCGTCCAATATAAAGGCCGTCTGAAAGCAAAGTTCAGACGGCCTTTTTATGTTTCAAACCGATATAACAAAATCGTCTTTAAAACAAACAAACCATTCTTTCTCATTTTCAGACGGCCTCATTAAAGTAACGCCTATACCAAAAATAAGGAGTGCTTCAATGACTGCTACCACAACCGACCCACGAGCCAAGCTGCCTGAGACGCCTTTGTCCGGCAACGAAGCCTTGAAAGAGCGCAGCGATTATCTGCATGGCACGATTAAGGAAGAGTTGAAAGACGACTTTACCGGCGGCTTTACTGCCGACAACTTTCAGCTTATCCGCTTCCACGGCATGTACGAACAGGACAACCGCGATATTCGTGCCGAGCGTACCGAACAAAAACTTGAGCCTTTAAAAAACATGATGTTGCGTTGCCGTTTGCCCGGCGGCATCATTACGCCGCAGCAGTGGCTGGGTATCGACAAATTTGCCGGTGAAAACACGATTTACGGCTCCATCCGCCTGACCAACCGTCAAACCTTCCAATACCACGGTATTCTGAAAACCGATTTAAAACAGGCGCATCAGGCATTGCACAAACTTGGTTTGGATTCCATTGCCACAGCCAGCGATGTCAACCGCAATGTGTTGTGTACCAGCAATCCTGTGCAAAGCACTTTACATCAAGAAGCCTATGAA
>NZ_JBQCWY010000844.1:0-682 GCF_051956955.1 Neisseria sp. P0021.S005
CGGTCACGTTGTTCGCGTCTTCTGCTGAAGCAGTGACGGTCACTTTGTCCGAACCTGCGCTCGCAGTCGTGCCTTTGGCGTTGACGGTATAGATGTCTTGGCCGTTGGCGCCGGTCGTTTTCACCACGTCTTTGATGTTGGTGCCGGCTGCAACTTCGGTACGGGCAGCGGCGCTTTGCTGTTTCAGCTGGCTGTAGTTGACGGCGTCGGTGTCATCGGTACCGGCGGCAACATTGGTAATCTTGTTGCCGGCGGCATTGATGCCTGACTTGGTCACACTCGGGCCACCGGTAATGGTGAGGCCGTCTGTATTCAGTTTGCTGTCGCCTGCGGTGACGCTGTCAACGGTAATGTCTTTGGCCAGTTTGAAGTCAATCTGGTTGTCAGACACGGTGGTCACGATGTTTTTGTCGCTGCTGCGGTAAGCAACGGTTTCGCCCAGTTGGACGTTGTCGTCGTTACCGTTGTCGGCGGCAATGTTCAGACCTTTGGCCACGTTGGCGTTGGTTTCTTTCAGCTGACCGTAGTTAACGGCGTCGGTATCGTCGGTACCGGCGGCTACGTTGGTCACTTTGTTGCCGGCGTTGTTCAATCCGTCTTTGGTCAGTTTGACATCACCTGCTTTAACGCCGTCTTGGGTCAATGCAACATCGTCGCCTACTTTCACACCGTCGTTGTTCAC
>NZ_JBQCWY010000845.1:0-679 GCF_051956955.1 Neisseria sp. P0021.S005
TCGTTGACTTTAGTTGCATTGGTTGCAGTCGTACTGCCCGCACCGATTGCCACAGAGTTGCCTTGAGTGGCTTTCGCACCCATACCGAATGCGGCAGAGGCAACACCTAGAGCGTGTGTACCCGTACCGAAGGCGGTAGACAATTCGGCTGTTGCCAGTGATTTAGCACCAATGGCAACCGCCGCTTCGCCTGAGGTCGCCAGGTCATAAGAGCCTGGACCGGTTGCCATTACATCGCCGGTATAGTCGTGATAAACCTCTTTAACCGTTTTACCCGTACCTTCTACAGTTTTCGCTGCAACGGTATCCCAGTCGTCTGAACCGATGGCGATAGAAGAATCGCCTTTTGCGAATACATTGTTACCGATGGCAGTAGATTGATCACCCCATGCATTGGCGTATGCACCGATAGCAACAGTTTGATTGGTATCTTGATTGGATGCGGACATTGCCGGATTGGTTGCAGAAGCGTAATAGCCGATAACGACAGAGCGTGAATTATTGGATTTCGCTTCTTCACCGATAACAACCGCACTGGATTTCAGGGCTGTTGCATTATTACCGATAGTAACTGCTGCAGCTTGAGCAGCTTTGCTGTTTGTACCGATAGCAATGGAATTGGTATCGTCCGCGTTGGCGTTGTTACCCAAAGCTATGGCATTGGCTTCGCGGGTATGGC
>NZ_JBQCWY010000846.1:0-677 GCF_051956955.1 Neisseria sp. P0021.S005
AATAGGTTAAGGCTCTCTGCCGCATGGGCGGTCAGGCTTTGGCCGGCGGTAATGTCGGTATGGTTGCCGCTGATAAGGTGGATGTTTTCATTGGCGGTATGCAGTTGGCTTTGCTCTGTTGTGGTGGCGATGCCGGCCGGGGCGGTTTGGATTAAGCCGGCCTCTTTCAGGTCTTTGAGGGCGTCTTTCAGACGACCCCTTTGGGTTTCTTCATCGGTATTGTGGTTGTTGGCGGTTTGGGCGGCTTTGTTCAGGCTTTTGGCCAGGGAGAGTGCCTGTTCGAGTTGGGCGACGGCATCGTCCATATCCAGCACTTTGCCGTTGGCATCCTGGTTTTGTGCACTGACAAGTATGCCCTTACCCGCCCGTACGGCACCCCAGCCGTCGGTTCTGAGTTCGAAGCCTTCGCCGTTCTCTCCGCGTTTGTTGCGGTTTGAATCGACGATATGGCCGAGGTTGAGTTGGGATTTCTGATAGTCGGTGGCGAGTTTGATGTGTTCCTGACCTTGCAGGTCTTCCATCCTCAGTTTGTTGTTCGCCCAGGTACGGATGACGTTTCTTGTGTTCCAATCGGCAGGGATATGGTCGGTATGGGCGCTGTCGTGCATGACGCCGGAGATATACGGACGGTCGGGATTACCCTGGACGAAGGACAGCATCACTTCGGTGCCTTCGTG
>NZ_JBQCWY010000847.1:0-676 GCF_051956955.1 Neisseria sp. P0021.S005
GCCTTTGTCCGCTTGATTAATGCATTAAAAATCCTGCCCAATGTCGGCCCAAAATCCGCCCAGCGTATGGCTTACCAGCTTTTACAGTACAAACGCGAAGAAGCGCAGGAGTTGGTGGATGCTTTGCAGTTTGCTTTGAGACAGGTGCAACATTGTCGGATGTGCAACACATTTTGCGAAGGCGATTTGTGTGAAATTTGCGCAGACGAAAAACGCGATAAAAGCCGTTTGATGATTGTGCATATGCCGGCGGATGTCTCCAGCATGGAGGCGGCTAATTGTCATGATGGCCTGTATTTCGTTCTGATGGGGCAAGTCAGTCCGGCGCAGGGCATGGATATTTCGGCAGTAGCGTTAGATAAGCTGGTTGTCCGTTTGCAGGCGAGTGATATTGAGGAAATTATCATTGCAACCAACTTCACAGCCGAAGGCGATGCGACAGCATATGTATTGGCGGAATTGTTTAAAAATCTTCCTTATAAAGTCAGTCGATTGGCGAGGGGAATCCCTTTGGGTGGTGAGATGGAATATGTGGATGCTGGTACTTTGGCTCAGGCTGTTTACGATAGAAGGAATATTCAATCTTAAATGGCAATATAAAAAGGCCGTCTGAAAGTTTTTCAGACGGCCTTTTCATTGATGAAATCAGATTATTTGCAGCTCACGCCTTGAATTG
>NZ_JBQCWY010000848.1:0-673 GCF_051956955.1 Neisseria sp. P0021.S005
AGATTTGAAGACACGCGAGCCGGGTTTAGCGAGCTGATTTTTCAAGATAAACGCTATATTGCCTCCGATGTCCGCAACATCAGCTTGAAACATGCGGCCGCGCAGGGTGAGTTGCCGTTTGTTTTGAAAGAGGATACAGAAAATCGGGTTTCCGACTGGCGTTGCGAAAACCTTTTCATCACGCTCGATTACAGCAGCGAAACACCTGAAGCCTTCTTCGGGCGGATGGTAAACCTAGATGATTTGAAGCTGGAAAACACCCGCAGCGAAGACGAAATCAAAGAAAGCGCAGGCCGTCTGAAAGGCAGTATTTCCTCAGAAAACTGTCCCAACTGCGGCTCGTCCGTCCACTGGGTCAACGGCCTCACCGCCCATCTCAACTGCCCAAGCTGCGGCAGCGAATTGGCAATCGGCAAAGACAAAGCCGAACTCATTACCGCCAACGCCATGCGAACGGCGCAGCAAAGCCTGTTTACCCTGCCCGTCGGCAGACAAGGCCGTCTGAAAAATCGCGAATTTTACGTTATGGGCGCAGTCAGATACGCCGAAACAGACGCGCAGGAAACATTTGAAAACCTGTTCAGCGGCCTCAACCGTACGCTCACGCCCGAAGGGCAATGGACGGAGTATCTGCTTTACAACCCTACACAGGGTTTCTTATGGTTGGTTGAAT
>NZ_JBQCWY010000849.1:0-671 GCF_051956955.1 Neisseria sp. P0021.S005
CGGTAAACTGTACCTCTCGCCAATCTTGGACTTGTTCAACCGCGAGATCGTCGCCTACGCCATGAGCCGCAGAGTCGAAAGCGAAATGGTGAAGGAAATGCTCGAAAAAGCCGCCCCCCGTCTGACTGATAAAGGAACGATGCTTCATTCGGACCAAGGTGTGCTGTACCGTACGGCGGGGTATAGGGAATTGCTTGCGGAGCATTCCATGGTTCAAAGCATGTCGCGAAAGGCGAACTGTTGGGACAATGCGCCGATGGAAAGCTTCTTTGCGGTGTTGAAGACGGAGTGTTTCTATAACGCAGGTGAATTGACGGTAGATGAATTGATGAAGCAGATAGATGACTATATGGATTACTACAACCGGGAGCGTTGCAGTTTGAAATTGAAAAAGCTGAGTCCTGTCGCATACAGAACCCAGCTTGCACAGAGCGCCTGAATAGGCTTTTATGAGTGTCCAAGATTTGGGGGCCAGTTCAAAACTTTCAGACGACCTTTTTTAAAGTTGGGTTTTCAAACCAACTTACGCTGGCTCTAAAATGTAGGGCTTTTAATTTGTCCCATACCTACATGATCAATGTTAGGCTAGAGGTTTTTACATTTTTCATAAAAACCCTCGATGTTTTCAGAATAGCCATCTTTTTCTCTAATTAAGACATCTCCTTGACTAC
>NZ_JBQCWY010000850.1:0-670 GCF_051956955.1 Neisseria sp. P0021.S005
GAACCAGTTACCTTAAATCTCGTTTCCTGCCAAGTAACCCGACAGAAAACCAGTCAATGTAGAATGACGTTGCGGTAGCTTGCGCTACACAGCCCATTGACCAACTGCTGCAACGGCAGGCCTTAAGCGGCCAGTGCGTAAGTTTCGTCGTTTGCGACTATTTAAATTCAGTGTTTAACGGGAAATCTGAGACCCCGGTATGCCCGCATCTGCTTTGCAACCCCCGTCGAAACCAAGATCGCCCCCAGATAGGTAAGGTCGATTATACGCATGTCAGCAGGCTTTGCCAAGTTGCTGTTTGATTAAAAAGGCCGTTTGAACAGCGGTTTGCTTTTTCAGACGGCCTCTTTGTTTAGGTTTATTGATGGTAGTTTTGCAAGAAGCGTTTGAGTTTGTCCATGGCTTCTTCGATTTGATGAACGGGCGGCAGGGTAACGATACGGAAGTGGTCGGGGCGTATCCAGTTGAAGCCTGTGCCTTGGACGAACAAGACTTTTTCACGTACGAGTAAGTCGTAGATGAATTTCATGTCGTCATGGATGCTGTACATTTCGGTATCGATTTTGGGGAACATATACAATGCGCCCATGGGTTTGACGCAGGATATGCCCGGAATCTGGTTGACCAGTTCCCATGCTTTGTTGCGTTGCTCGAGCAGGCGGCCGCCGGG
>NZ_JBQCWY010000851.1:0-666 GCF_051956955.1 Neisseria sp. P0021.S005
ATTTATTCTTGTGAGAAAATTCAAAGTATTTATGTAATAAAAGGAGACAATGAGAATGACTGAGTTTGACCTATGGAAATCATTTAACTATCAAGAATCTAATGTTCAATTATGGGTATTTAAGAAGAGTCAATCATCTGCTAAATTCCGTGGATGGCATGTGAAAACTGATCCTGCCATAGAACAGCTTTTTCGAGATGCAGCAAGTAAAGATGTAACATTGACAACAGAACATCTTTCTTATCAACCATTATCTCAAAATAATGAAAATAGTTGTCTAACTCACTCTTTATCAGAAAGTGAAGGCTTGACTGCATTATTAAATGTAGTTAACCAGCCCGCGACTGAGAATATTGATGCTAAACTAAAGCATCTGAAAGGAGCTATTGGTTATTTAGTTAAATTTCAATTTGATAGCCAAGTGGTTTATGCAATTAGAAAAACTGCTCCAACATGGAAACCTAAAATTCGTAATTCTTTTATTAATGCTATTTTCCAAAATGGAGAATTATCCGCAACACCTGAAGAAACCTTCTCTTTTGATGACTATTTTGATTTTTACTGCATTAATGAGGTCATTTTTATAAAATCGAAGCGTGCATATGAAAGTACAACTTCAGATAAAAAAAGCTACCAAAGGAATTTTGATAGCTTATTAATAGATCC
>NZ_JBQCWY010000852.1:0-658 GCF_051956955.1 Neisseria sp. P0021.S005
CAGTGCATATTTCGACCGCGCCATCTCCCGCAGCAAACCTTATATCTATCATATTGTCAATGAAGTTAAAAAACGCAATATGCCCGCCGAAATCGCTTTGCTGTCCTTCATTGAAGGCGCATTCGTAACTAAAGCCAGGTCGCATGTTGGTGTATTTGGTTTGTGGTGGTTTGTGTTGGTTGTTGGTTGTTGTGTTGGTTTGGGGGGGGTGTGTTTGTGGGGGGGTGGGTGGGGGGTGGTGGTTTGTTTTTTGGGTGGGTTGGTGGGTGGGGTGGGTTTGTTGGTTTGGGTTTGTTTGGTGTTGGTTTTGGTTGGGGTGGTTGGGGTTTTGGTGTGGGTGGGTGGTGGTTTGGGTGGTGGGTTTGGGTGGTTGGGTTTGGTGGTGTTTTTTTTTTTGTTGGTTTGTGGGGGGGTTGGTGGGTTGGTGGTGGTTGGTTTGGTTTTTTTTGGGTTGGTGTTTTGTTGGTTGGGGGTTTTGTGGGTGGGGTTTGTGGGGGGGGTGGTGGTGTTGTGTTTTGTGGTGTGTTTGGTGTTGTTTTTGGTGGTGGGTTTGGTGGTTTGGTTGTTGGGGGGGGTTTGGGTGGTGTTGGGTTTTGCGATGTTTGGGGGTGTTTTGGTTTTGGTGGGGTTGGTGTGGGGGTTGGGGTGTTTGTGGGGT
>NZ_JBQCWY010000853.1:0-653 GCF_051956955.1 Neisseria sp. P0021.S005
ATCGATGAAGTGTATCTAAACCGTCTCTCTACCGAAAAATCAGGTTGTGGCGGCTTGAAAGTTCATCCAAGCAAAATGGAACACAGCATCAGTATCAGCGATAGCGATGATGATGAATAAAGTAAATTGACTTACAATAAAGGCCGTCTGAAAATTAATGTTCAGACGGCCTTTAATTATGTTATAGACACATCATGAGTACCGAAACCAAAAATTACATCACACCTACCGGTTGGCAGGCACTGAAAGACGAACTTTATCATCTGGTCAACAAAGAGCGCCCGGAAATCGTCCAAATCGTTAACTGGGCAGCAAGCAATGGCGACCGCAGCGAAAATGGCGATTATCTTTACGGCAAACGCCGTATGCGCGAAATCGACCGCCGTATCCGCTTCCTAACTAAACGCTTGGAAGCTGCTGTCGTTGTCGACCCTGAAGCGCGTGAAGCCACGGACCAGATTTTTTTCAGCGCCACCGTTGGCTTATTGCGCGGAGATGGTCGTGAACAAACCGTCAAAATTGTCGGCGTAGATGAAATTGATACCGCTAAAAACAAAATCTCATGGATTTCCCCTTTGGCACGCAGCCTGATTAAAGCACGCGAAGGGAATGAAGTTGTCTTGGATACACCGGAAGGACGCGAGATTATAGAG
>NZ_JBQCWY010000854.1:0-650 GCF_051956955.1 Neisseria sp. P0021.S005
CCGTAGAGCCACCCTCTCCCCGGCCCTCTCCCGCCGGACGGGAGAGGGAGTGGATTACCAGTCGAAATGAGGTCGTCTGAAAACTCTGAGATTTGAGTTTTAAAGAAACTCGTTCCCGATTTTTTCAGACGACCTCGTTTACTCAATCAAAACAGGTTTGGGATAACTCAAGTAGCGTGGGCTTTGCCCACGAAATCTACTATCTAAAAATCCAAATCAGACAACAGCTGAATGGGCATCCATTTCGGCATTCGTTTCGCGGGCAAAGCCCACGCTACTCGTTGCAGCAACAGCAACCTGTCCCTTCCCCCGTCTAGCGGGGGAAGGTTAGGATGGGGGTGGCTTTGCGATTTTAGGTAATAAAATTCGTGCGAACCGTAGAGCCACCCTCTCCCCAGCCCTCTCCCGCCAGACGGGAGAGGGGGCAGGTTGCAGATAAAAACGAGGTCGTCTGAAAACTTTGGGATTTGAGTTTTGGAGAAACTCGCTCCCGATTTTCCAGACGACCTCGTTTATTCAATCAATACAGGCTTTGGATAACCCAAGTAGCGTGGGCTTTGCCCACGAAATCTGCTATCTAAAAATCCAAATCAGACAACAGCCGAATGGGCATCCATTTCGGCATTTATCTCGCGGGCAAAGCCCACGCT
>NZ_JBQCWY010000855.1:0-642 GCF_051956955.1 Neisseria sp. P0021.S005
ATTCAAGTTAACGGCATTTCTGGCATGTGCATTACCAAGCTGGACGTGATGGATGGTATTAAAAACATCAATATCTGTGTAGGTTATGAATTGCCTGATGGCAGCAAAACCGACATTCTGCCTTGCGGCTCTGATGCGGTGGAAACCTGCAAACCGATTTACGAAACCATGCCGGGTTGGAGCGAGTCGACTTTTGGCGTGAAAGAGTACGACAAGCTGCCTGAAAACGCTAAAGCTTATCTGAAACGTATTGAAGAAGTTTGCGGTGCGCCTGTGGCTATTGTTTCAACCGGTCCTGATCGTGAAGAAACCATCGTTCTGCACCATCCGTTTGCTTAATTGATTAAGTGAATAAAAGGCCGTCTGAATGTTTCAGACGGCCTTTTATATAAATGCAATAAACATTCAGCCCTGAAGGATGTCTGTCTTTAGGGCTGAATTTTGTATTTTACGCCGTTTTTTAACGCGAGTGTTTGAAAACGGAGATGTAGTGCCAAGTAACAATTATTCTCATTGACGTAAATCAAGAAAAACCAAATCTGTAATTTTATTTCACAAAAACCCCTGTAAATAAATGGGTATTGATGTTATCCTTTCAGAAAATTTATAGTCTATATTTTCAATAAAGTTAGGAGCTTGATA
>NZ_JBQCWY010000856.1:0-641 GCF_051956955.1 Neisseria sp. P0021.S005
ATTTTAAACAAATTATTTTTTAAGAAACTGCTAAACGCACCACGCCATATTGTTACCCTGGCTGGCTTATTCAATGATATAAAGCGTTCATTTAATGCTATAAAACGCTAGAATAACTAACATAAAGGCCGTCTGAAACACGATTGTTTCAGACGGCCTTTACATTCAAATCAGTTAATCAGTCTGCTTCCTGATTCTACTGCTTCTTCAGCTTCCTCATCGCCTGTCGGCGGCGTTTCCATCAAATCAGGCAACACCAGCTCGCCCAATTCAGTCAGCGGCGGCAATTCTTCCAAACTTTCCAAACGCAAATCGCTTAGGAATGTTGCTGTTGTCGCCCACAAAGCCGGACGGCCGACAGAATCACGGTGGCCGATGACTTCAATCCAGCCCCTATCCTGCAAGGTTTGCATGACATTTTGCGACACCGCCACGCCGCGTATGCCTTCAATATCGCCACGCGTTACCGGTTGCTGATAGGCAATAATCGCCAGCGTTTCCATCACAGCGCGGGAATAACGCGGCGCGCGCTGCTCTTGCAGGCTGCCCAGTCGTTCAAACGCGGCTTGGTCGATTTGGAAGCGCCAGCCCTCATGGGTATGCACCAGTTGCAAAGCCCTGCCCTGCCAGCGGGCCTTCAG
>NZ_JBQCWY010000857.1:0-631 GCF_051956955.1 Neisseria sp. P0021.S005
CCCCGAAAAAAGCGCATTGTCAAGTCTAGTTAAACAAAGAAAAATACATTATATTGTGCCGTTCAAAGCAATCACATACCGTATCTTGTGTTTTTTAATGGGAAGACTGAACAATGAATGCAGCAACGAATATTAAAGTAACCAAACGCGACGGACGCTTGGAAGATATCAATTTAGACAAAATCCACCGTGTTGTTACTTGGGCGGCGGAAGGCTTACAAAACGTCTCCGTATCGCAAGTCGAGCTCAAATCACATATTCAGTTTTACAACGGTATCCGTACCGACGACATCCATGAAACCATCATCAAGGCCGCGGCCGACCTGATCTCACAAGATACGCCTGATTATCAATATCTGGCCGCCCGCCTCGCCATTTTCCATCTGCGTAAAATCGCTTATGGCGAATTCGAACCGCCCCACCTCTACGATCACGTTAAAAAACTGACCGAAGCAGGTAAATACGACCGCCACATCATCGCAGATTACAGCCGCGAAGAATTCGACGAGCTGAATGCCTATATCGACCACAGCCGCGATATGACCTTCTCTTATGCAGCCGTAAAACAGCTGGAAGGCAAATATCTGGTTCAAAACCGCGTTACCCGCCAAATTTATGAAACGCCGCAGTT
>NZ_JBQCWY010000858.1:0-626 GCF_051956955.1 Neisseria sp. P0021.S005
GAGTAATTTTTTTCTTACAATTTTATAAAAACTAAGGTAAAATACACTCAAATCGTCCAAACCATATAAAAAACATACCTCCATAAAGGCATAAACATGGATACCTTTAAAGACCGCCTGGCTTTCTTATGGAAAGATGAAGCCCGCCAAGCCAAAATTGCCGCCGATATTGATATGACCATCGCCGGATTCAGCCGTATCTGGAACGAAGGCGGCCTGCCGAAATCGGAAACGCTAAAAAAAATCAAACAACTTAAAGGCTGTAGCATAGACTGGCTTTTGACAGGCGAAGGTTCCCCCTTCCCCGATTCCGAAGCCCCAAAAGCCACGGCAACCGACACACTGGGCAACCCAGTCGATATAGACGAATTTGTCTTTGTGCCACGTTACGACATCCAGGCCGCGGCCGGACACGGTCAGCTCGTCGGCGACGAACAGCCCATGTTCGCCATGGCGTTCCGACGTTATTGGATTGAAAATTATGTAACGCGCGACATCAAAAACCTTTCCGTTATCTCAGTCAAAGGCGACTCGATGGAAGGCGTGCTGAATGATGGCGACACCATCCTCATCAATCACGGACAAACCACGCCGCGCGACGGCCTCTATGTTTTACGCCTCAACGA
>NZ_JBQCWY010000859.1:0-620 GCF_051956955.1 Neisseria sp. P0021.S005
GAACGTGGGTGGAGCAGACGGGTTTGCATTTACCGCAGCGCAGGCAGTCTTTGACGGAATCGGCGATGGTGCCGAGGTCTGATTTCTCCATAATCAGCGATTCCGCGCCCAACAGTTCGAACGACGGCGTGTAGGCGTTGCGTAAGTCCGAGCCTTTCATCAGTTTGTGACGGTTGAAGGTGTGTTTGGGATCGACTTGGTTTTTGTAGTCCCAAAACGGCTGCAAGTCTTCATCGGTCAGAAATTCGAGTTTGGTGATGCCGATGCCGTGTTCGCCTGAAATCACGCCACCGAGTGAACGGGCGAGTTTCATGATGCGTTCGACCGAACGGTAGGCCGTCTGAAGCATTTGGGCGTCGTCTGAATTGACGGGGATATTGGTGTGGACATTGCCGTCACCGGCGTGCATGTGCAGGGCGACGAATACTCTGCTGCGCACGGTTTTGGCGTGGATTTTGCCCAAGCCTTCAATAATTTTGGTGTCGGTTTTGCCGCTGAAGATTTCGGCGAGCGGTTTCATTACATCGTCTTTGACGGACACGCGCAGGCGGAAGTCGCGGAATGCGGTGAAACAGCTCTCGTCGTCTTTGGCTTCGGGCGCGGCATGGACGGCTGCGCCG
>NZ_JBQCWY010000860.1:0-617 GCF_051956955.1 Neisseria sp. P0021.S005
ATGGCGGCAACGTATCCGCCCGGGCCTGCACCAATCACTACTACATCATATTGAGACATCGTGTCATCCTTTGCTTTTGCAGTATCTCAAAATAAAAACGATACTTTTTGTTTCTTTTTTATTTTGAATGACTGCGTTTTGATGGTTTTAAGAAAAGGCCGTCTGAAAGTCTATATCTGCCGATTCATTCGAATCAAATGTTTCAGACGGCCTCAATCGTTCGTTGAGCCTATTGTAGCACGATACTACATTACGCTACATCTAAATAAAAATTCAGACGGCCTTTTCATTAACAAATAAAAGGCCGTCTGAAACGATTACAGATCCAACAACAGGCGTGCTGGGTCTTCCAACGCGTCTTTAATGGCTACCAAGGTCAATACAGCTTCGCGGCCGTCAATGATACGGTGGTCGTAAGACAGAGCCAGATACATCATTGGACGGACAACAACTTGACCGTTTTCAACCACAGCGCGCTCTTTAGTGGCGTGCATACCCAAAATCGCAGATTGAGGCGGGTTGATGATCGGGGTAGACATCATAGAACCGAAAGTACCGCCGTTGGTAATACTGAATGTACCGCCGGTCAGATCTTCGATAGCGATTTTGCCGTCTTT
>NZ_JBQCWY010000861.1:0-617 GCF_051956955.1 Neisseria sp. P0021.S005
CGTCAAATCTGTATAAGAGACAGTATGATTAGCGTTGAGCCGATTTGTTTCATCTTTTTTGTTTGTTTGATTATGAAAGTTTTAATCAATTTATTGTCAGTCATCTTGTTTTTCCTGACTTACACAATCACGAAAAACATGATTACTGCGACTGCGGTTGCCGTTGTATTCGGCATTTTGCAGGCAGGTTTTACTTACTGGAAATACAAAAAACTCGATACGATGCAGTGGGTCGGCTTGATCCTGATCGTCGTATTCGGCGGCGCGACCATTCTACTTCCTGATGACCGTTTTATCATGTGGAAACCGACCGTTTTGTTCTGGATTGGCGCATTGGTTTTGCTGATCAGCCATCTAAGCGGGAAAAACGGATTAAAAGCGACTATGGGCAAAGAGTTGGAACTGCCCGAACATGTGTGGAGCAAACTGACTTATGCCTGGTGCGCATTCATGATTTTCTTAGGTATTGCCAACTGGTTTGTATTGACCCACTTCAAAGAACAATGGGTAAATTACAAAATGTTCGGCTCTACCGGTTTTTTGTTTGTTTTCTTTATCGCTCAATTTTCCTATTTGAGCCGATATTTACCCAAAAAGGATAGTTGATGGAATATTAC
>NZ_JBQCWY010000862.1:0-607 GCF_051956955.1 Neisseria sp. P0021.S005
GCTCCGGTCTGCCCGCGATAGGCAGGTCTAAGCCTTTTTTTATCTTAATCATAAGGATGCGTTACTTTTTGGTGGGTTGAGATTCGGATGTCGGACTGTTTTTTTTCAGACGGCATGTAATGCTTCGAAACAAAGGATGGGCCGTCTGAAAAAAGCAGAGGTTTGCTATAAAAACAACGAATAAACGCAAACAACAAAGCTTTAGATTTTATCAGGTATAGGCTGCTTTATGTCAGTTTTACGCTTATTTTTACGGGAAAAGTGGGAAAAAAGTAGGAATGTGTAATCGAGTGTTAAGAGAAATAATTTTTAACTGATTGATATTTAAACGCTATATTTGATGATATAGCTGAAAATAAAAAAGGCCGTCTGAATTTCAGACGGCCTCTAAGTTTAAAAGAGCTGCCAAACGAAGAAAATCATCGTATGCAGGGCAAACAGCGGTACCAATACAATCACCGACCATGCCATGTAGCCGAAGAAGGAAGGCATCGGCACGCCGCGTTGTTCGGCAATGGCTTTGACCATGAAGTTCGGCGCATTACCGATATAAGTGAGCGCACCCATAAATACAGAGCCCATGGATACTGCCAGCAGCGAATGGAAC
>NZ_JBQCWY010000863.1:0-601 GCF_051956955.1 Neisseria sp. P0021.S005
GGCTGACAAGGCCTGATTAAAGGTTGCGCTTGGACGCATCGCTTGTGCCGCTTTTTCAGGATTGGCTGCGTAGTAGCCGCCGATGTCGACCGCTTTGCCTTGTACGGCAGAGAGTTCTTCAACGATTTTGGCTTCGTCGGCAGTCAAAGCGGCTGCCAATGGAGCAAATGCGGCTTTCAGTTCGGCATCTTTGTCTTGCGCCGCCAATTCTTGCGCCCAGTAGAGGGTGAGGTAGAAATGGCTGCCGCGGTTGTCGAGTTCGCCTGCTTTGCGTTTAGGCGATTTGTCGTTCAACAGCAGTTTTTCGGTGGCTGCATCCAAAGTGTCGGCGAGGACTTGGGCTTTGGAGTTGCCGGTTTTTTGCGCCAGATGTTCAAACGATACGGCGAGTGCGAGGAATTCGCCCAAAGAGTCCCAACGCAAGTGGTTTTCTTCGAGGAATTGTTGGACATGTTTCGGTGCGGAGCCGCCAGCGCCGGTTTCAAACATACCGCCACCATTCATCAATGGAACGATAGACAGCATTTTCGCGCTGGTACCCAGTTCCAAAATTGGGAACAAGTCGGTCAGGTAGTCGCGCAGGACGTTACCGGTTACAGAG
>NZ_JBQCWY010000864.1:0-601 GCF_051956955.1 Neisseria sp. P0021.S005
GTTCTAATTATTGAGCAAATAAAAAGGCCGTCTGAAAAATATACTTTCAGACGGCCTTTAAAATGCTTTCAAAGAAAATCCTACATTTGCACCGAGCCGCTGACGGTCAGGCTGATTTCTTCTGAGCCCGTAGAGGCTGGTACGCCATCTTCTATTCCTGCAGCTACTTCTGCAGCAGGGATTGCACGCAACATTTTGGCGTGTGCAAAGTCGCCGCCGACTTGGCGGTTGCCGATGTGGCCCAGGTTGAGTTTAACGATTTTGTAGCTGGAGAAGCCGAGTGTTTGGGCGAGGTTTTGGGCGCGGTCTTTGAAGCGCAGGATGACGGCCTTGCTCAGTTGGTCGACGGTTTCTTCGCGTTTTTCTTTGGATACGGAAAATGAGGAGTTCTCCAAAACGGCGATATTGATGCTGTCGGCAATCAGGCGGTTGAGTGCTTCAAAGTCTTTGCTTTCTACTTTGAAGTAGGCGTGTTCTTCCCAGCCGGTTTGGGTGCGTTTGCCGTTGGTATATTGATAGCGCGGGGATGCGTTGCGTTCCATCAACTCGGCTTTAAATTTGTTGTTTTGAGAGATTTTGTTGAACTGGTTAAATTTTTTCA
>NZ_JBQCWY010000865.1:0-600 GCF_051956955.1 Neisseria sp. P0021.S005
ATTTTATGTTCGCCCAGATTGGTTTGGGTCATGGCTTTGCCGACGGCAACAGGATAAATTTTGCTCAGTTTACCGTTGTCGTAGAGGAACAAACGCTGTTGCGTAATATTGATAACGACGTGTTGTCCGGAAGAGGCGGGGGAGACGTCTGGAATAAGTGTGTTTGCAGCAGCGGCCGAGGTCAGAAGGGCGGCTGTCAGGCCAAGGAATAATTTTTTCATGTCGTCTTTTTTTTGTAGGGATTGAAATGAAAGTTTTTGGCGCATGATACCTGAAACTCTGTGTTTTTGTGAGAAAATATGCGCTTTCGGTATTGGAAGACAGTCAGACGGCCGGTAAGCGGCTGTCTGACGGAAACGGTATGAGTGTGAAAGAACGGTATCAAGAGGCGGAAGTTTTTTCTTTGGATTATGAGGGCAGGGGTGTTGCCAGAGTCGATGGAAAGACTGTATTCATCGGCGGTGCGCTGCCCGGAGAGCGTGTAACGTTTGCCATTCATAAAGAAAAAAAGCAGTTTGCAGAAGCTCAGGTCGAAACGGTTTTAAAACCTTCTTCCGAACGCATTGAGCCAGCTTGTTGCTATTTTGATACATGTGGCGG
>NZ_JBQCWY010000866.1:0-599 GCF_051956955.1 Neisseria sp. P0021.S005
TTAAATAAAATATTCTATATTCTTTCAATGGGATATATTTTTATTTAAATAAAAACCTTGCGCGTAGCCTGATTTTTTGATTTAATGTCGGCTTATCGGGTGATTAGCTCAGTTGGTAGAGCGTCTGCCTTACAAGCAGAATGTCGGCGGTTCGACTCCGTCATCACCCACCAAGTTTCCTTTCATTGTCTTTGACAGTGGATGCGCGGTGGTAGCTCAGTTGGTTAGAGTACCGGCCTGTCACGCCGGGGGTCGCGGGTTCGAGCCCCGTCCGCCGCGCCATTATTTAAAAAGCACTGATTATATCAGTGCTTTTTTATTTGTCTTAAAAACTCAATCAAGCTGCAAAAATAGAAATAGGGTAAGTAACGGGGTATGGAAATACTGTTTGACCTTAAATTCTGATGATTTTGAAAAAGGCCGTCTGAAACTTTTAACGTTTCAGACGGCCTTTAGTCTATTGAAACAATAGATTAGATATCCAATTCTGCCGTATCGCCTTCTTTTTCCATCCATGCGCGGCGGGCGGCGGCTTCGCCTTTGCCCATCAGTTTGACGAAGATATCGCGTGTTTCGTCATCTGCACCTTCTGGGATTTG
>NZ_JBQCWY010000867.1:0-596 GCF_051956955.1 Neisseria sp. P0021.S005
GCCGGTTACAAAATTTCATCTATCGATATGAACCTGTTTCCAGGCGGCTTCAATAATTTGAATCCCAACTTTATCCCGCTGGCGGCGGTTGCCGCGCAGGATGCGGTACAGCGCGCCTGTGAAACGGCCAAATCCGTATTGATTATTCCTGAAAACCACACGCGTAACACATTCTATCTGCAAAATGTTTACGCCCTCAGCGAGATTTTGCGTTCGGCAGGATACGAAGTGCGCTTGGGCAGCTTGAATCCAGAAGTGACTGAGCCAACCGAGTTTGAAACCGCATTGGGCGACAAAATTTTGCTTGAGCCTTTATTGCGTACCCGTGAGCGTGTACATCTCGCAGACGGTTTCTCGCCTTGCGTTGTTTTGTTGAACAATGACTTGTCAGGGGGTGTTCCTGAAATCCTTAAAGATATCAGTCAAACCGTTTTGCCTCCATTGCACGGCGGCTGGACGACTCGCCGTAAAACCGAACATTTCGGCGCGTACAACCAAGTTGCTGCCGACTTTGCCAAGTTGATTGACATCGACGAATGGCAAATCAATCCTTATTTTGAAAAAATCAGCGGTTTGGATTTCCAAGAGCGTGAAGG
>NZ_JBQCWY010000868.1:0-595 GCF_051956955.1 Neisseria sp. P0021.S005
GGATAATTTTATTAAGCACCATAATGATATTGGAAATAACGATATTGATATTCTTTCGGACAAGAACTTTGAGCGAATATTTTCTGCTATATTGCAAGGATTGTTAGAATTTAAGTTTAGGGAAATGTTTAAGAAATTTGAGAATAATGATTACGAGTTCCATAATTCAGTTGCTGGAATATTTTATCAAGTAGAAGTAATGGTTCCAATTCGTGGTGTAGATAGTTTTTTTATTGCAAGAGTTGCTACATATTACCCATTTTCTCCTAAAGAATTAGCACAATTTCTTTTCCAGCCATTAGCAATAGGAATTTGATTGTATTAGAAAATATTGACTGTAATAATACAGTAAATGCAGGGAGTTTCCTTGGGTACACACTCTTTGGTAGGTTTCCTGTATTTGTTCTACACCGTCTGAAAGCCTGATTTTTTCAGACGGCCTAAACAACAAGCTGTTCCCAAACAAAAGTACGGTTAAAATCAAGAGAGTTTCCCCATGCGCAAACTGCAAAACACGCTCTATATCAACACCCAAGGCAGCTATCTGCATAAGGAGCGGGAGACGTTGGTGGTGGAGCAGGAGCGTAAGAAGGTG
>NZ_JBQCWY010000869.1:0-595 GCF_051956955.1 Neisseria sp. P0021.S005
GATTAATATGACGAGTTTTTATCATGAATACACAAACTCTGGATGTCATCGGTTTGAAATGCCCGTTGCCGATTTTGCGTGCCAAAAAAGCTTTGGCGCAAATGCAGGAGGGCGAAGTGCTGACCGTATTGGCCACCGATGGCGGTGCGCCCGGCGATTTTGAAGCGTTTTGCCGTCAGACCGGACATGTTTTGTTGGAATCGAGCGAGGCCGACGGCGTGTTCAAGCTGGTGTTGAAACACAAATAAAGGCCGTCTGAAATGTCTAAAGCCGTCGCGTTGTCTGCCGCCGTATTGGCCGTCTGCCTGAGTGCATGCGGTAATGAAGGCGTTTCGCCGCAGAACGCTGCCGATTATGCCCAAAATGTCACTGACTTGTTCCGCCAAAGCTGTGTGGCCGCAGACGGCGATGCCGCCCTTGTCGGCGAGTTTGCCAATGCCAACAAACTGATTTTATTGTCGAAAAAAGAGATTGCCGATTTGCCTGCCGAAATGATGGATTTGGAGGCATTAAGCATTTGGAAGAAAACGGTAAACGGCGCAGATTATTATTTGAGCCTGACCGAAGACAGTTGCAGCGTGCGCACGGCTAAAGC
>NZ_JBQCWY010000870.1:0-593 GCF_051956955.1 Neisseria sp. P0021.S005
TCCAAAGGCAGATCCAAGTTTGCAGCGTCAGCCATACCTTGGTTAACGAAGTTTTGTTTCATTTCGTTTGCCAAGCGGGCGGCTTCTTCGTTGACCAAAGCAACAGGAACTTGCAAATCGGCTGCTTTGAGCAGGGCATTCATTACAGATTCTTTGGTTTGTTCACCGATGCGGCGCTCAACTTCGCGGCCAACGTTTTTCTTCACTTCTTCGCGCATTTTGGCAACGTCGCCGTCTTCAATACCCAAAGCTTTAGCAAAGTCAGCATCAACTTCAGGCAAAGTGGCTTCAGAAACGTTGTTCAGAGTGATGGTGAATACGGCAGATTTACCGGCAACATCTTTACCGTGGTAGTCTTCAGGGAAGTTTACGGTAACATCTTTGCTTTCACCGGCTTTCATGCCGACAACACCGGCCTCGAATTCAGGCAGCATTTGGCCTGCGCCCAATACGAAAGCGTAGTTTTTAGACGCGCCGCCAGCGAAAGGTTCGCCGTCGATTTTGCCTTCAAAGTCGATGATGACGCGGTCGCCGTTTTGGGCTTCGCGGTCAACATGGTTGAAGCGGGTGCGTTGTTTACGCAGGATTTCTAC
>NZ_JBQCWY010000871.1:0-593 GCF_051956955.1 Neisseria sp. P0021.S005
AGTTATTAGAATGTTTTAATGTTTCTAATAGACTAATTAAATCTTCCTCTATCCATTCTTGTAAATTTTTTCTATCTTTATCATCACAACCTCCATGTATAGTTACTATGAAGTCTAAGATAGGATCTAAAGCAAAACTTGGTTCAACCATAAAATTTAGCGTAAAAGGTTCTTTCACTATTTCATCTAATTTTTCAATAATTCTTTTTAAACTCAATCCAATCACTTCGTTGTTTTTCTTATGCTCCAATCCGATCCCAATAAATGATAAACTTTCCTCTATTGACTTTGGAGATCTTTTAAGCAAGCATAGTGCTCCCCCACTCATCCCTTTAAATGAATATCCTTTAGATTTATATCCTTCTTTATTATATTTAACATCATTTAAATCCTTATATCCAATGATTTTTCCATTTATTGCAGGATTAAACGACTCCAAAAATTCAATTTTTGCTAATAAAGTTTTAGCAGTAGTTATTAAATTACCATTTAAACTAGCCGCAATCTCTTTTTCAGGATCTTTTTTATAAAAATTCTTAGTTTTCGCTGAAGGAAATCCGCTCCATAAAAAGAATTCTTGCTCATATAAAGAA
>NZ_JBQCWY010000872.1:0-592 GCF_051956955.1 Neisseria sp. P0021.S005
GTGTTAGGCAAACTCATTCTCTATTCTAGAAATATATGCATAATCTTTTAATTCATTAGGAATATTCTCAATTATTTCATTTCTTTTAATTCCTATTTTTATAAAGGCACCCACTGACGCCAAAAACGCAGAAAAATATTGAGATACTCCAAGATTCTTCATCCCTTCATAGAATCCATAAGCTGCCGAGATGGATCCAACCAAATCTGAAAAATCTGCTCTTAATACAATTTTATGACTAACCAGACATTTGTTTTTCATTACCTTATGTGAGTCCATTGATTTATGTAAATCACAAATTGCTTTTTCTAGTTGCAACATCTTTGTATTCTGAGTAAATATTTGATCAGGAGAACTAATTATTTCATCATACATAGCACTTAAGCATAAACGCAACATTATTAATTCATCATTATATTTTTCTTTGAAATTTAAAATTTCTTCAAGAGGTATAGATCTTTGTGGAATAGGAATAGCTTTATATAGTTCAAATTCAATCGTCCTTTGAAGAGTTTTCCTTATGTTTTTAGAAGCTTTAAAAGACAAATCTTTATGTAATTGTTGCAAACTCCAGAGATACTCTGTACCTTTA
>NZ_JBQCWY010000873.1:0-592 GCF_051956955.1 Neisseria sp. P0021.S005
GTGTGTGTGGGGGGTGGGTGTTGGTTTTTTTTTTGTTGGGGTTGGTGTTGTTTTTGTGTGGGTGGGTGGTTGGGGTTTTGGGTGGTGGGGGTGTTGGTGTTGGTGTGGTTTTGTTGTTGGGTGGGGTGTGTTTTGTGGTGGTGGTGGGGTTTGTTTTGGTGGTTGTGGTGGGTTTTGTTGTTTGTTTTGTGGTGTGTGTGTTTTTTTGTCGTGGGTTGGTTGTGTTTGTGTTGTTGTTGGTGGTTGGTGTTTTGGTTGGTTTGGTTTTGTTGGTTGTTTTGGTGTTGGTGTGGTGGTGGGTGTGTTGTTTGGTTTTGTTGTGTGGTTGGGGTGGGTGTGGTTGTGGGTGGGGTGTTTGCTTGTGATTTGGGTGTTGGTGGTGGTTGTGCTTTTTTTGTGGGCTTTGGTGGTTTTGTCTTTGTTTGTGTTTTTTTTGGGTGGGGGATTGTGTGGGTTTGTGGTTGTTGTGCTGTTGGTGGGTTTTTGTGTTTTGGGGTGGTGGGTTTTTGTGCTTTTGTGGTTGGGTGGTTGTTGGTTGTGGTTGTGGTTTTGTTTGGCTGGGTGGTGTTTACCGTATTAGTATCGTTGGTAT
>NZ_JBQCWY010000874.1:0-590 GCF_051956955.1 Neisseria sp. P0021.S005
TTCGTAATGGAGGCGGGCGGCGAGTTTGCCCAGCTCGGGATTGATGGAGGTGTCGATGCGGATGCGGCGGGCGTAGTGGCCTTTGATGAGGCGGACGGTCAGGCGCAGGTCGCGTTGGAGGCGGTTGAAATGGCGGTCGAGGAGGCGGATTTCGTGTTCGTTGAGGGTGGGGGCTTGCAGCTTGGCAGCGGTGGTGAGAAGCAGCTCGGTGGTGTTGACGATTTTGCGGTGGGCGTGCTGCATGGCTTCCATCATGGCGGAGCTGATGTGGCTTTCGCCCGAGGTGGCGGCGAGGTGGCTGCGGCTTTTGACCATGCGGGCGTTGATTTGGCGCATCTTGACCATGTTTTGCTCCAGCCGCTCGCGGGTCGTGCGTTTGCCGTTGCTGATTTCGGCAATCATTTTGCCGCATTCGGTCAGGTTGTCGGCAAGCATAAACCGCCACATGAGGGTGGAACGCAAGGGCAATAGTTTGGCGGCGACGATGGCGATGGCGGCGCCGATGAGGACGTTCATGGCGCGCATGAGGCCGCTGTCTAGCCAGTTGTTGCTGTTGTCGCCGATAAGCATGCACATGGTCAGTCCGGCAA
>NZ_JBQCWY010000875.1:0-582 GCF_051956955.1 Neisseria sp. P0021.S005
CTGTAGTTCGGCGGCGATTTCCGCTAAGCGGGTTTCTTTGGCTTTCAGGTTTGCCAATTCCTGAGGCAGTTTGACAGCCTGCACCAATTCAAACGGCAGAATATGCCCCACCCAGCCCTCTTGTACTTCGGCTTCTTTTTTGGTTTTTTTGTCTTTTTTCAGCACCATAAATGGATCAACCTGCTTAATTGCCTGTTTGCCCTCGGTTTGGATCATCTCCAAATCGGCGGCAATGCCTGCCGCATCGGCACGCCATAAGTCATCGAGTTTTTGATAGGCGGTATAGAAATCCAATAAGGGCATTGCCTGCACTTTTTCCCGAATGAGTTCGGCAAGTTGTTGCTGGGTTTGGGGGATATTGAGCGTTTCCATCGGCTCAATCAGCAGGGTTTCCAAGCTGGCAGTGAAATCGGCAAAGTTTTCTGCAAATTGCGCTTGGTAATTCAGCACGCTGGCGTGGCTTTGCATGGCGGCTTTGAGATTGTCGGTTTTCGGCTGTACATAAGGTGTGCCGTTATCGGTAAATAAGGCCGTCTGTAAACCGTCAAAGGCTGCCCAGTAGTCTGCGAATTGTGCCAGCTC
>NZ_JBQCWY010000876.1:0-579 GCF_051956955.1 Neisseria sp. P0021.S005
TTGGCGGCCAAATCATTCCTTGGAACTTTCCATTCTTGATGGCCGCATGGAAAATCGCTCCGGCATTGGCCGCAGGTTGTACCATCGTCATCCACCCTTCTTCCAGCACTTCATTGAGCCTGTTGTCCCTCGCTCAAAAAATCAACCACCTGCTGCCTAAAGGCGTGTTGAACGTGATTACCGGCCGCGGTTCCAAATCCGGCGAATACATGCTGCACCACAAAGGCTTCAACAAACTGGCCTTTACCGGCTCAACCGAAGTCGGCCGTCGCGTCGGCATCGCCGCTGCCGAATTACTGATTCCGTCCACTTTGGAGTTGGGCGGCAAATCCGCCAACATCTTCTTCGACGATATGCCTTTCGACAAAGCCCTCGAAGGCGCGCAAAAAGGTATTTTGTTCAACCAAGGCCAAGTTTGCTGCGCCGGTTCTCGTATCTTCGTTCAGGAAGGTATTTACGATAAATTCGTCAATGCCTTGGCGGAAGAGTTCAAAAAAATCAAAGTCGGCCTGCCTTGGGAAGACGACACCCAAATGGGTTCGCAAGTCAATGCCGGTCAACTCGAGACCATTTTGAAAT
>NZ_JBQCWY010000877.1:0-575 GCF_051956955.1 Neisseria sp. P0021.S005
GTCTTATACATGAAAAACAAAGGCCGTCTGAAACATATTCAGACGGCCTTTGTTTTCAAGTTGCTCTAAGTCTGCCTTCATCCGGAGTATTGATGAGAGCGACTTCCTTGAATTTTATGAAGCTTATTTTTTTACTTTTTTAACAGCTTTTTTAGCTGGAGCAGCTTTGGCGGCAGGTTCAGAAGCCGCAGCTTCAGGAGCAGCAGTTTAAGGAGCAGCTACAGGCTCAGATGCAGCAGGCTCGGAGGCAGCTGATTCAGCCGTACGTTGATAGCCTTTGCCTTTCATGCAGGCATCAAATACAGCGCGATCAGCATTTTCACCAGATGCTTGTTGACATTGAGTCATTGCTTCTTCAACAGTGATGCGTGGCGCTGCCGCTTCTTCAGGTTTGGAAGAAGAACAAGCTGCCAACATCAGGCTACCGGTTGCAAGAGCGATCAATAAAATTTTCATAATTGTATATTCCTAAATTTTGATTTTATGGTTTACCGTTAAACGGGAGATACAGGCTACAAAACAAGCTCTGCACCTCAATATTGAGTACGTGAGTACAATTTAGTTTCATTTCAGCC
>NZ_JBQCWY010000878.1:0-575 GCF_051956955.1 Neisseria sp. P0021.S005
CATCAGGATTTGGTGTCGGAGCGCTTGTCGGCGTTGTGGCAGATTAAGAGCGGCGCGGCGGACGTGTTGTTCGTACCGGTTGCCACGGCGATGCAGAAGCTGCCGCCTGTGCCGTTTCTGGCTGGGCGCACGTTTTGGCTGAAAACAGGGCAGACTTTGGATATAGGCCGTCTGAAAAGTGATTTGGTGGATGCAGGTTATAACCATGTTTCCCACGTTGTTGCGGCAGGCGAGTTTGCCGTGCGCGGCGGTATAGTCGATTTGTTCCCGATGGGCAGCGAAATGCCGTACCGCATCGATTTGTTCGACGATGAAATCGACAGCATCAAAACCTTCGATACCGAAACGCAACGCACCATTTCTCCCGTTTCCGAAATCCGCCTGCTGCCGGCGCACGAGTTCCCCACCGACAGCGAGGCGCAAAAAATCTTCCGCAGCCGCTTCCGCGAGGAAGTCGATGGCAATCCGAACGATGCCGCTGTGTACAAAGCCGTCAGTGACGGCCATTTCGGTGCGGGCGTGGAATATTACCTGCCGCTGTTTTTTGAAAACGAGTTGGAAACGCTGTTTGATTA
>NZ_JBQCWY010000879.1:0-572 GCF_051956955.1 Neisseria sp. P0021.S005
TTGGGGTTTGTGTTTTTTTGTTTGTTGGTGGTGGTGGGTGTGTGTGGGGGGTGGTTGTGTGGTGGGGTGGGTTTGGTTGTGGTTGTTGTGGGGTTGGGGGTGGGGTCGTTTGGTTTTTGTGTGGTGGGGTGGTTTTTGTGGTGGGGGTGTGTTGGTGTTGTGGTGGTTGGGGGTGGGGTGGGTGTTTTGTGGGGGTTGGGGGTTGGGGTGTGGTGGGTGGTGGGTTTTGTTGGGGTGGGGGTTTTGGGTTTGTTTTTTTGGTTGGTGGGTGGGTGGGTGGAGTTGGGGGGGTTTTTGGGGTGGTGGGGTTGGGTGGGTAGGTGTGTCGGGTGGGTGTTTTGGTGGTGGTGGGTGGTTTTGTTGTGGGGTTGGGTTTGGTTGTGTTGGTTGTGGTGTGGTTGTGGTGTTGTTTGTTGTTGGTTTGGTTTGGTTGGTTTGGGTTGTGGGTGGGGTTGTTGGTTGGGGTTGGGGTTTTGTTGGTTTGTGTGTTTGGTGTTGTGGTTGTGTTTGTTTTGGTTTTGTGGTGGGTTGTGGTTTTGTTTGATTTGTTGTGGGTTAGTGTTTGGGTGTGT
>NZ_JBQCWY010000880.1:0-565 GCF_051956955.1 Neisseria sp. P0021.S005
GAAAACCGTGAAGGCCGTCTGAAAAATGCGGAACGTATCGGTACGCTGTTCTCCGCCGGTTTGATTGTCGGCGAGAGCCTGATCGGTGTGATTATGGCGTTTATCATCGCCTTCTCCGTAACCAACGGCGGTTCGGATGCACCTTTGGCCCTGAATCTGGAAAACTGGGATACGGCCGCCAAATGGCTGGGCTTGGCGTTTTTTGTTTTCGGTATGTTCGTGTTTGCACGCCGCGTGTTGAAAGCAGGATGTTAAGTTTGTAGGTTGAGAAAAGGCCGTCTGAAAACTTTGGTTTCAGACGGCCTTTTTGTCTCTTAACGCTGGTTCAAACAATCGGCAATCGCTTTGGCAATTTTGGCACTGGCGCCTTGGTGTTGCGAAATGAATTGCTCGGTGTGGCTGATCAGCTGTTGGCGCAGCGTTTCATCGTCGAGATATTGGCGCGTGGTTCTGTACCAGGCTTCGGCGGTTTCGACGCGGACGGCGGCTTTGGCTTCGACTGCGCCTTTGCAGGCTTGGGCGAAGTTGTAGTTGGAGTAGCCGAAGAGGGTGGGGACGCGGCAGG
>NZ_JBQCWY010000881.1:0-564 GCF_051956955.1 Neisseria sp. P0021.S005
TTACTATACAGTGTTCATCGTCAGTCGGATATTACCTTATGACCGCCCGCCAATCCTACCACCTCACCTTTGCCCGTTTCTCACCCTCACTTTCAGTCCGCTCCTTCAGCGCATCCGAAGCGGTCAATACCGCTTACCGTGTTGAAATTACTGCCACCTCTACCGACTCCTCACTGCCGCTGTCTTCCTACCTCAACCAGCGCGCAGCGTTTGAGATTCGTCCGCAGGAAAGCTTACTGTCTGAAGTGGCCGGGGCATTCGGGTCTGCTTCAGACGATCCTCCGGCGAAGCAATGGCAGGGTATTATCAACTCATGCGAGAAGTTGTCGGTTTCCAAGGATGAAACCGTTTACCGCTTTGTTTTAGAGCCGCGCTTCGCGGCTTTAAAACATTTCCAAACCTCCCGACTGTTCCAACACCAAACCATTCCCGACATCGTTGCCGCCGTCTTCAAGCACCACGGCTTCTCCGGCGTCGACTACCGTTTCCAAAAAAGCCGCAACTACGCTGTACGCGAGTATGTCACCCAGTATCTTGAAAGCGACTTCGACTTTATCAACCGTC
>NZ_JBQCWY010000882.1:0-561 GCF_051956955.1 Neisseria sp. P0021.S005
CCTTCAATCAGGGTTTTGACTTGTTCGGGTAAAAGCATGGGGGTTCCTTGGGAAATGGTTTGCTTGTAAAAGAGGGCATTATACCGAATCTTGATAAAAACAGGCCGTCTGAAAAACCAAACTTCGGGTTTCAGACGGCCTCGGTCTTTTGAAGCGTCAAATGCTTATTCGTACACTTTCAGCAGCTCGACTTCAAAAATCAAAGTCGCGTGCGGAGGAATCACGCCGCCGGCACCGTGTGCGCCGTAGCCCATTTCGGAAGGAATGGTCAGCTTGCGTTTGCCGCCTTCTTTCATGCCGCCGAAGCCTTCGTCCCAGCCTTTAATCACTTGGCCGACGCCCAGAGTGATGGTCAGCGGTTGACGGCGGTCGAGGCTGGAGTCGAATTTGGTACCGTCTTCCAACCAGCCGGTGTAATGTACGGTGATTTCTTTGCCTTTGACGGCTTCTTTGCCGTGGCCTTCTTGCAAGTCTTCAATAATCAGGCTCATGATGTTCCTTTCGGATGTATGGTGAAAATCGGCTCAAGATTACCATATTGTGCGCAATCGTGAAACAAAG
>NZ_JBQCWY010000883.1:0-560 GCF_051956955.1 Neisseria sp. P0021.S005
TTTCAATTTCGCGGGCAACCAGCTGACCCATGTTGTGCAGGTGGACATGGCCGGGCACGAATTGGGTGAACGAGTTGGCAACGGCGATGATGGGCTTGCCGAAGTCGGTTTCCATCACGCCGGTGGCGCGCCACAATGCGCGTGCGCCCGCCATATTGCGGCCGTGGGTGGAGGTTTTGGAGCGGTATTCTGGCATGGGGTATTCCTCAGAGGGGTGGTATTTTGAAAGACGAGCCGTCTGAAATAAAGGTATCGACTTGAGCAACCTTTGTTTCAGACGGCATTTAGACCGGTATTTTATATGAAATACCGCATAATAAGAAATGCTTTAAGCGAAACGAAAGGTCGTCTGAAACAAGGTTTCGACTTTACGAAAACTGTTTTTCAGACGACCTTGATGGCAAGAAATCCTAGCATTATTTACAGTTTTTGAAAGACAATACTTCCTTTGAAGCCGTCTCTCCCGATAGAGGCGCAATTAATTGATAAAGGCAAATTCAGAAAAGCAGGCAAGATGATCGATTATGCAATTAGTGAAGGGCATATTACCAAGACAGAAG
>NZ_JBQCWY010000884.1:0-559 GCF_051956955.1 Neisseria sp. P0021.S005
TAAAGATGGCGAGCGGGAAGTTCCACGGGCTGATGGCGACGATGGCGCCGACGGCTTTGGCATCTTTGGGCAGGGTGTTTTCAGCTTCGTTTGCGTAGTAGCGGCAGAAATCGACGGCTTCGCGCACTTCGGCGACGGCGTTGTTCAGCGTTTTACCTGCTTCGCGCACGGCAAGCATCATTAGCGCGGGGGTGTGCTGCTCCAGCAAATCGGCGAAACGGCGCAAGCAATTAGCGCGCTCGGCGGCAGGCGTTGCGCTCCATTCGGGGAACGCGGCAACGGCTGCGCCAATCGCTTCTTGGGCAAGCGCAGCATCGGCAAAGCTGACTGCGCCGACTATGTCGTCGTGGTCGGCGGGGTTTTTAATCGGTTGCGCTTCGCCGACATCGCGGGCTTTGCCGTTGATAATGGATGCGGCATGGAAGTCTTGCGCGGCGGCGCGGTTGAGTTTTTCTTGAAGCTGTTGCAACACGGTTTCGTTGCTGAAATCGACGCCTTGGGAATTCAGACGACCCCTGCCGTACAAATCGCGCGGTAGCGGCAAGGCGTTGTGCAGGTG
>NZ_JBQCWY010000885.1:0-554 GCF_051956955.1 Neisseria sp. P0021.S005
ACCCTAGGCGAACACGCCATCAACAAATACGAACATTTAATGCAACGAGTGGAGCAAAAACAAGTGGACGATTTAATCGAAGCCAACAAACAAAGCATTCAGACGACCCCCGCGCCTGCCGCCGAAGAGAGCAAATACGAAAAAGTCGCCGAACAGGCCAGCTTCGACGACTTTATGAAAATCGACATGCGCGTCGCCAAAGTATTGAACTGCGAAGCCGTCGAAGGCAGCACCAAACTCTTAAAATTCGACCTCGATTTCGGTTTTGAAAAACGCATCATCTTCTCCGGCATCGCCGCGTCTTACCCAAATCCTGCCGAATTGAACGGCCGCATGGTCATCGCCGTCGCCAATTTCGCCCCGCGCAAAATGGCAAAATTCGGCGTATCCGAAGGCATGATCCTCTCCGCCGCCACCGCAGAGGGCAAACTGAAGCTCCTCGACGTTGACGCAGGCGCACAGCCCGGGGATAAAGTGGGCTAGTATCAAATCTTAAGGAGAAACCATGTTAAACCTTTCCGCACCTGTACTTAAAGAAATTGAGTTGCTTAATG
>NZ_JBQCWY010000886.1:0-554 GCF_051956955.1 Neisseria sp. P0021.S005
ATGTCGTTTTTTCATTGGGGTGGAGGGCTGTTTGTTGGTGGGGATACGCGAGGTGTTGTGGTTATGGGGGGCGGTTTGTAAGGGGTGGGGGTAGAGGGCGGGGAAGTTTTCGTGTTGACTGTTTGTGAGTTTAGCTTGGCCGTGCTGGTGGACAATGCCGGAGTAGATGTGTTGTTGTTTGGTGGTTTTTTGGTTGTGGTGGTGTGGGGTTGTTGGTTTGTTTTGTGGGTGGGTTTGTGGGGTGTGTGCTGTTATGTTGGGTGGGTGGTTTGTGGTTGGTGTTGTTGTGGTGTGTGGGTGTTGGTGGTGTGGTTGGGTTGGTGTGTTTGTTGTTGGTGTTTTTGTTCGTGGTTTTGGGGTTGTTGGTTGTTTGCACTCTGTTTTTTAGTGGTTGTGTGTTCGTTATTTTTGCTATGTCTTTGGTTTTGGTTTTGGCTGGGGTGTCGTGTGGATAGTTTTTGTTTGGGTCGGTGCCGGTTTCGCGCTTGGTTAGGTTGGTTGGTGTTTTGTTGTGTGGGGTGTGGTTGTTGTTTGCTGTGTTTGTTGTTTGCATC
>NZ_JBQCWY010000887.1:0-549 GCF_051956955.1 Neisseria sp. P0021.S005
GCAAACGACTTGAACTGAAGGCGGATTTCGTGGTATAAATCGCGTTTTACTATTTTAGAAGTTTGGAGACTAACCATGGCACGAGTTTGCAAAGTGACCGGTAAGCGCCCGATGTCTGGCAATAACGTATCACACGCCAACAACAAAACCAAACGTCGTTTTTTGCCTAACTTGCAATCACGTCGTTTCTGGGTAGAAAGTGAAAACCGCTGGGTTCGCCTGCGCGTTTCTAACGCTGCATTGCGCACCATCGATAAAGTAGGCATTGATGTCGTATTGGCTGATTTGCGTGCTCGCGGCGAAGCTTAATTTAAACACCATTAATTAAGGATTACTGCAATGCGCGATAAAATCAAACTGGAGTCCAGTGCTGGTACTGGTCACTTCTACACAACTACTAAAAACAAACGTACTATGCCTGGCAAACTGGAAATCAAAAAATTTGACCCAGTAGCCCGTAAACACGTTATTTACAAAGAAACTAAATTGAAATAATCCGGTTTCTTCCAAGAAAAAGCTCCTGTTTTGCAGGAGCTTTTCTTTTTATTT
>NZ_JBQCWY010000888.1:0-549 GCF_051956955.1 Neisseria sp. P0021.S005
CGGATGAATCGCCCGTCAGATGAAAACCGCCTGATTCTTCGCTCAACAGGGACAGCAAGGGGGCGGCAAAGGACGCGCCCAATGCCAAGCATAGGCGGCTGTTTCCCGCTGCGTATCGGGCGATATTTTGCTGCCAGTCGCCAAGCTCTCCGTTTGGTCGGTATGCCGCCGCTTGGCTGGTGTCGCCGTTGTAGATGACGGCGGGTGTTTTGCCGTCTGCCGTGATGGTTTCGCCGCTGGGCATGATGTAGGTGTCGCCGTGCCAGCCCGCGCGGTCGGTAATGGTAAAGGCGGTTCGGCCGCCCTGTGTCTGCAAATAATCGGCAAGCCGTTCGCGTTTGGCTCTGCCTGATAAGACGGTCAAGCCGTAACTCTGCAATCGCTGCCAGCCCTGAACCGTGCCGATTTCCGCTTGCGGGATGGCGGCGGTCTTGGTTTGGCGTGTGATTTTGTCCTGCCAGCGGATAATGCGGTAATACGCGCCGTCGTTATCCTGCCCCGTGCCGATGATGTCGATGGGGTCGGAAAGCAATAGCGGCTCTGCTTCGA
>NZ_JBQCWY010000889.1:0-546 GCF_051956955.1 Neisseria sp. P0021.S005
CAATAAAAGCAGATAACGGCCGATTCCGTCCAGTCCGCTGCGGTTGAGCAGCAATTCCTGAAAAGCCTTCAAGCCCCAAGCCATCGGGGAAATCCAAGTGAGTTGCTGCATGGTTTCGGGCATGACGTGGGCGGGTACCATAATGCCGCCGATTGCCGCCATCAGGATGATGCCGCCGCCGCCGAGGACGACGGCATGTTCGGTGGATTTGGCGCAGACGCTGATTAACAGCGCGTAGCCGAGTGCGGCGGCGCTGACGGCGGCGGACAGTAGCGCGTAGGGAACAAGGCTGCCGTTGAGTATGAGGGCGGGCACGCCGATTTCGGGCAGCAGGTAGCGGCCGAGCAACAGCATTCCGACAAACTGAAGCTGGTTAATCAGGAAATAGGGGATAAGTTTCGCAGCAATCAGGCCGGATGCGGAGGCGCGGGCGAGACGTAAGCGGGTAATGGTGTTGTTCTGGCGTTCCAGCGCCATGACGTTCGATAGCGGTATCATAATGAAAAACATACCGAAAATCAGCCATGCGGGGACGCTGTGCTGTAC
>NZ_JBQCWY010000890.1:0-546 GCF_051956955.1 Neisseria sp. P0021.S005
GTTCCACCCTGATACCACGGAGTTTTCGTTTGGATGCGGCAGGACATCATGTCGAAAGGCGAAAAGAAAGTGCCTTTTTCATATTCCCGTTCGGCTTGGGCTTAGGCCATATTCTGCCGCAGGCGTCAAGGAAATATGGAGTCTCCAGAGGTCGGCCGGTCCTGCCGGCTGGCTTCAGTTGACCGGCCAGACGTAAAGCAGCATGGGAATGCTGGCGACGACGATCATGATCGACAGCGGCAGGCCAAGCCGCGGATAGTCGCTGAAACGATAACCGCCGGGACCCATGACCAGCGTATTGCACTGGTGCCCGATGGGGGTGAGGAAATCGCAGCCCGCGCCGATCGCCACCGCCATCAGGAAGGCCTCCGGCCGGAAACCGAGCGTGGTGGCAAAACCCGCGGCAATCGGCGCCATGACCAGCACCGTTGCGGCATTGTTGAGAAAGGGCGTAACCGCCATGGCGGTGAGCAGGATCATGCCGAGCGCGGCAAAGGGCGGCAGGCCCTGAGCCGCGTTGCCGAGCCAGGTGGCGATCAACTCGCT
>NZ_JBQCWY010000891.1:0-546 GCF_051956955.1 Neisseria sp. P0021.S005
GATGAAGCGGGCACACCGAAAACAGCAACCTTGACTAAAGGTAACGACGGCAACTGGACTTCAAACAACCCAGATGTTGCAGTAGACCCAGCGACTGGCAAAGCAACCATCCCAGCAGATAAAGTGAAAGATGGCTCTCCAGTGACTGCGAAAGCGACTGACACTACGGGTAATGCAGGTGAAGAAGGTACAGTGAATGCAGGTAATAATCCTGATACGACTGCACCAAGCGCACCGGAAGTGACCCCATCAACTACCGATGGCTCAGTGGCTGTGAAAGTGCCTGGAGATGCCCAAGCAGGTGATACTGTAGAAGTAACAGTGACTCCTGAAGGTTCTGACACCCCAGAAAAAGTGACCTTGACCAAACAGGCAGACGGCAGCTGGACATCAGACAAACCTGAAACAGTGCCAAGCGTTGAAGCAGGCAAAGACAGCACCACTATTCCACAAGACAAAGTGAAAGATGGTTCTGAAGTAACTGCACAGGCGAAAGATCCGTCTGGTAACGAAAGTACTCCAGTTAAAGCCAACGCAGGCAATAAC
>NZ_JBQCWY010000892.1:0-540 GCF_051956955.1 Neisseria sp. P0021.S005
ACTTTACCGTATCAAATAACTCTTTCCAAAGCAGGGCTAACCCCAATCCCATACTTGCAAAACCTCAACGCCCTCCTTTTAAAATCAATTCTTCGCATTTTTTCCTATTCTTGTTGTTGCCTAACTTTTCAGACGACCCCTTTCTTTATCCAAACTCCGTTATAATGACGGCTTTAAAATTAATTTATCCAAAGACAGTCTTATCATGAAACACATCCACATTATCGGTATCGGCGGCACATTTATGGGCGGCGTAGCGGCTATTGCCAAAGAAGCAGGTTTTAAAGTCAGCGGTTGCGACGCAAAGATGTATCCGCCGATGAGCACCCAGCTTGAAGCCTTGGGCATAGACGTACATGAAGGTTTTGATGCCGCTCAATTGGACGAATTTAAAGCCGATATTTACGTTATCGGTAATGTTGCCAAACGCGGCATGGATGTGATTGAAGCCATTTTGAATAAAGGCCTGCCTTACATTTCCGGCCCGCAATGGCTTGCTGAAAACGTATTACACCATCATTGGGTACTCGGTGTAGCCGG
>NZ_JBQCWY010000893.1:0-538 GCF_051956955.1 Neisseria sp. P0021.S005
AACCCAAAGCCTTGTATTGCCATTCGGCCAAAACCAGCAAATCGGGTTTCAGTGCCAATACTTTCTCAATCGAGAAAGTGCCGACTTCCACTTCGCCCACGTCGGCAAGCTGGTTCAGTTTAGGCACGGCTTTGCTGAATGCCGCCCAGCTTGGCGGCGCCCAGTCGGCCCAAACTGCTTTGGAAAAACCGACGACGTTGTCCAGCGCGGTTTTACCGCCGATGGCCATGTAGTCTTGGTAGTAGAAGCCCAAAACCACGCGCTTGGCAGGCAGGTCGACAGTTACCTTACGGCCGAGGATATCGGTCAGCTGAACGGGTTTGGCAAAAGCGGATACGGAGCCGACTGATAAAGCTGCGGTGGCAATCAAAGCAGAAAGTTGCGTAAATCTCATGAATCATTCCTTTAAAATATGATGATAACCATTATCTTTTTGTGAATTTAAAAGGTATTGAATCTTTTTTCAAGTGAAACGAGTGAGTAGACATATTTCGGAATAAAAAGTTTCATCATTAAAACGAAGGGATAGTGTTTATAT
>NZ_JBQCWY010000894.1:0-536 GCF_051956955.1 Neisseria sp. P0021.S005
ACCAATCTTCCGTCTTCTACGCAGGCCGTCTGAAAATGCGGATGCAGGTTGGCCGGCAAAACCGTTTTGATTTTTGCATCCAATTTCCGCCATTGTTGCGATTGTTGCAACAAGCCCGCCAATAAATGATTGCGCTTGCCTAATTGTGCTAAATCCATATATTTCAGACGGCCTCTCAGTAAATTAACCAAACAATTACAATTGAAATACAGCAAAACCGCCTTTATTTCAAACAGCATTACCGCGTTATACAAGCGCTTGTGTTAAAATCCCAATTTCGCCCACTATTATATCAAGGCGCAGGAATTATTCATGCTGACAAACATTGCTAAGAAAATCTTCGGCAGCCGCAACGACCGCCTGCTGAAACAATATCGTAAATCCGTTGCCAAAATCAACGCGCTTGAGAAACAAATGCAGGCATTGAGCGATGCAGAACTGCAAGCTAAAACAGCCGAATTCAAACAACGTCTCGCCGACGGACAAAGCCTGGACGACATCTTGGTCGAAGCCTTTGCCGTCTGCCGCGAAGCATC
>NZ_JBQCWY010000895.1:0-536 GCF_051956955.1 Neisseria sp. P0021.S005
GTCTGAAACATTTCAGACGGCCTTTTATCATTCATGCCTTACGAACGGATCCGTTTCAACACTTCTTCTTTGCCGATTAATGCCAATACGGCATCGACGCTTGGGGTTTTTGCCGTACCGCAGACAGCGAGGCGCAGGGGCATACCGAGTTTGCCCATTTTGATGCCTTCTTCGTCGCAGAAAGGTTTGAAGAGATCGTGGATGGCTTCGGCGTTCCAGTCTTCCAGCCCTTCGAGGCGTTCGGCAAAGCGCAGCATACGGGCGGCGGCTTCGTCGTCCCAGTGCTTCTGCACGTCTGCTTCGGCCGGCGTTTGTTTGACGTAGAAGTAGAGGCACTCGTCGGCAAGTGTGTTCAGGTCTTGGGCGCGGTCTTTGACCAATGCCAACACGTCTTCCAAAGCAGGCTTGCTTGTTTCATGGATATCGCGCAGGGCGAGGCGCGGTTTCACCATTTAGGCCAGTTTTTCGTTGGCGGTGATTTTGATGTGTTCGCCGTTGATCCAGTAGAGTTTTTTCAAGTCCATACGGCTTGGAGA
>NZ_JBQCWY010000896.1:0-535 GCF_051956955.1 Neisseria sp. P0021.S005
GTAAAGACGGTGTAGATGGTAAGAATGCTAAAGCCGACGTTAAAGACAACGGCGACGGTACTCACACTGTAACCATCACTGATGGTGAAGGTAATACCACTACTACTATCATTAAAGATGGTAAGAATGCTGAAGCCGACGTTAAAGACAACGGCAACGGTACTCACACTGTAACCATCAAAGACGGTAACGGTAATACCACTACTACCATCCTTAAAGACGGTGCTACTGGCGCTACTGGTGAAAAAGGTGACACTGGTGCCGCAGGCGCTAAAGGTGAAAAAGGTGACACTGGTGAAAAAGGTGGCAGCATCACAGGTGAAGTTGTAGATAATGGTGATGGTACCCATACAATCACTGTTACTGATCTTGATACCGGTTCAGTCACTACTACCATCGTTAAAGACGGTAAAGACGGTGTAGATGGTAAGAATGCTAAAGCCGACGTTAAAGACAACGGCGACGGTACTCACACTGTAACCATCACTGATGGTGAAGGTAATACCACTACTACTATCATTAAAGATGGTAAGAA
>NZ_JBQCWY010000897.1:0-534 GCF_051956955.1 Neisseria sp. P0021.S005
TCTTCGGACTAATAAAAAAGCCGTCTGAAACGTATTACAACGTTTTCAGACGGCCTTTACTTGTTCAAAGCATTAAATCATGCCTCTGCCTTGCGCTTTTGGCTTGGCTTGGCCGAATTCCAGTTTGCTCAATGCGGAGAGGTAGGCCTTGGCAGTTGCCACCAATACGTCGGTATCCGCACCTTGGCCGTTGACCACACGGTCGCCGCGTTGCAGGCGGACGGAAGTTTCGCCTTGGCTTTCCGTGCCTTGAGTTACCGCATTGACAGAGTAAATCTGCAAGGTTGCGCCACTTTGTGCCACGCTTTCAATGGCTTTGAAGATGGCATCAACAGGGCCTGAGCCGCTAGCGGAAGCGTGTTTTTCTTCGCCGCGAATACTGAACACAATATCGGCGCGCGGCTCTTCGCCGGTTTCAGTGCTGATTTTTTGGGAAATGAATTTGTAGCTTTCGGTATTCATATTGCCCATTTCGTCAGACACCAAAGCGTGCAAATCTTCATCAAAGATTTCGCGTTTTTTGTCGGCGAGTTC
>NZ_JBQCWY010000898.1:0-534 GCF_051956955.1 Neisseria sp. P0021.S005
CTCTTGGAAAAAGAAGAAGTTGACGTAGCCATTTTAGACATTGAAATGCCAATCAAGACAGGACTTGATGTCCTGGAGTGGATCCGTGCCAATCAAAGTGAAACGAAGGTCGTCATTGTGACTACTTTCAAACGAAAAGGCTATTTTAAACGAGCCCTTGCAGCCCAGGTGGATGCCTACGTGCTCAAAGAACGTTCCATCAGTGACCTCATGGCGACCATCCATACCGTCCTAGCAGGTCATAAGGAGTACTCACCAGAGCTTGTCGAAGGTGTCGCCTTTGACAATAATCCACTCAGTCAACGTGAACAAGAAGTCTTGGCCCTGGTAGCCCAAGGTTCAACCAACCAAGAAATCGCAGAAAGCCTCTTTCTCTCAAATGGAACCGTCCGAAATTACATGACAGCCATCCTGACTAAACTCGATGCAGGCAACCGAACAGAAGCCGTCCGCATTGCCAAAGAAAAAGATTGGTTGGGATGAGGCGAAATAGATAAGAATGAAGTCACAATTGGTGGCTTTTTTCATTATACC
>NZ_JBQCWY010000899.1:0-532 GCF_051956955.1 Neisseria sp. P0021.S005
GCTGTGACCGCATTCATCGGTATCTTGACCCATTGCAATGTCGACATGAAAACGGGTGTGCTCGACTATGTCTTCAGCACGCCGCGCCTACATCGTTGGCACCATTCAAAACAGCTTCCGGAAGGCAATACCAATTACGGCGAAAACCTCGTCATCTTCGATATTCTCTTTGGCTCCTACCATAACCCTGACCGACCCTCATCAACTGATATCGGCATCAAGGGTGAGATCGCCAAGGGGTTTTTGCCACAGCTCGTGCAGCCCTTCACCAAAGAAGGCGTCCGCCAGATCATCGGCAAGGACAAAAAGGTCAATTGAAGCGGAAATTATAGGGCGGGTGCGGGATCGATCACGATGCCCAGCTCTCCTCGCAGTTTTTTTGTCAGGCCGGCTGCCACAAGCTCATAGGAGCGGCGAACATAGTGCTCCACTTCTTCCCGTTCGAGCGGAGAATGATCGGCAATCGATATCCATTTGCGTTTCGCAAAATACGGCGCCTGGGCGATACCTTCGAGCGCAGTGAGGATTTCAA
>NZ_JBQCWY010000900.1:0-527 GCF_051956955.1 Neisseria sp. P0021.S005
GTTCTTTGTAGGAAAGTTTGACCGTGCGGTTGGCTTTGGGTTTGACTTTCTCAGGCTCGGCAACCGCTTTAGGCGCAGAGGCCGTCTGAATTTTCTCTTCTCGCGATTTTGCGTCGATATAATCCTGATAGCCGCCGATGTATTCTTTCAGACGGCCTTGTCCTTCGAAAACAATGCTTTGGGTAATCACATTATCCAAGAACATACGGTCATGCGAAACAAGGAATACCGTGCCTTGGTAATCGCGCAGCAAGTCTTCAAGCAGCTCTTGGGTATCGATGTCCAAGTCGTTGGTCGGTTCGTCTAAGACCAAAATATTGGCGGGACGGGTAAAGAGTTTTGCCAGCAGAAGGCGGTTGCGTTCGCCGCCGGAGAGCGATGAAACAGGACTTTGTGCACGGGCTGGATGGAACAGAAAATCTTCCAGATAGCTCATCACATGTTTTTTCTTGCCGCCGACTTCGACGTAATCGTTGCCTTGGCCGAGCGTGTAAAACACGGTGTCGTTTTCATTCAACGCGCTGCGG
>NZ_JBQCWY010000901.1:0-526 GCF_051956955.1 Neisseria sp. P0021.S005
CGTCGGCAAACCCGCCACCGTTTTCACCAGCACATCTTCACTGCACGGCGGCCAAGAAAGCACCCTGCTGACCATGATGCTGCCCCTGTTGCATCACGGCATGGTCATCAGCGGCATTCCATATACCGAGTCCGCGCTCAGCAATACCCAAAGCGGCGGCACGCCTTACGGCGCAAGCCATGTTTCCGGCTACGACAGCAAGCCGGCATTGACCTCCGAAGAAAACGATATTGCCTTTGCACAAGGTAAACGTTTGGCAGAATTGGCAAGAAAATTGGCAGACTGATTTTTTGTGATAAAAAGATTGAGGCCGTCTGAAAACCTGATGATGCGGGTTTTCAGACGGCCTTTTTAGTTAATTAGGGCTAGATTAAAAATAAATATTTTGAATTAAACGAACTACTTAGAAAATAGTGATTAGAACATAGTTTCATCGGACTACATCTTTTTGATAGAATCTGCCACCAAATTAAAACATCAGCTAACTGGAGAAGCTATGTCACTACCTGTATTCCCCTATGGCAAA
>NZ_JBQCWY010000902.1:0-526 GCF_051956955.1 Neisseria sp. P0021.S005
ACATGAGCAATAACCAATTTGCTGTGGGTGATACCATTAATGTTAAAGGTTCAACTGATGGCAGTATTACCAGTACTACGACAGCAGATGGTGTACAGCTTGGTTTAGGCAATACCATTAAAGTCGGCACAGCGAATCCAATCACTATTGATGGCACAGCAGGTACGATTGGTGGTTTAAGCAATAAAACTTGGAACGGCACAGCGGTATCAGGTCAAGCAGCAACTGAAGATCAATTGGCGGCAGTGGATAGCAAGTTGGGTGGTTTGGACGATGCAGCAGTTAAATATGACGACGCAACGACTAAAGCCAAGATCACGCTTGCAGGTGTTGGTGGTACAACCATTACTAACGTGAAAGCGGGTGATATTAGTTCAGCAGCATCAACTGATGCGGTGAATGGTGGTCAATTATTCACAACCAATCAGAATGTAACAACTGCACAAAATGCGGCAGATGCAGCGCAAGCGACAGCAGACAAAGGCATTAAGTTTGGTAATGGCACGAGCAATAACCAATTTGCTTT
>NZ_JBQCWY010000903.1:0-523 GCF_051956955.1 Neisseria sp. P0021.S005
CGAAGGCGCAAAAAGCCGCGAACACTTGGGCGTGTACAGCGTACAGGAATTGCATGGCCGTCTGAAAAACAAAGCCTAATCAATCCTATCGGATTTAAATAGCTAAAAGGCCGTCTGAAACCTGATTGCTCAGTTTCAGACGGCCTTTTCATATTTCAAATTCCAACCGTCTGTCCATCAAAACAACCTTTTCTGCCATCTCCAAACAAGCAATAGCAACATGAAATATAATTTCGTTATTGATTGGATTCATACGACAAAATTGTTGTTTTTTCATCATAATCCAAAAATATCGAGTTTAACGCCTATTCTCCTTGCTTTATAATGGCCGTCTGAAATAAAAATACAATTAAAGCAGAAGCATGTCTTTGCAACTTAAGCAGATTTGCATAATTAAATATATGCTTTAATCATAATAATGATAAAATAATACGGCTTTCCTCTAAATTAAAGGGAAAACTGCACAAGAAACGGAAAATAAAATGAGTGTCGGATTATTGCGTGTTTTGGTTCAAAGCCAGAC
>NZ_JBQCWY010000904.1:0-523 GCF_051956955.1 Neisseria sp. P0021.S005
ATGCAATTTTGCTTGTGAATTTATACTTCAAGTGTTGACAATTTTTGCTTGTGAATTGAAGGGGAATGGAGCAATCGTATCGTTTGATTTTTTATTTTTGTACCTGATTATTCGATTATTTTTGTTTATTTTTGAAGAATCGGAAGGAATGGGGATAGACAGGCGTAAAGGTCTAAAGTAAAAATTATTTGATAGTTGACTTTGACATTTTGCTGACAATAAGGCCGTCTGAAACCTTACTTTCAGACGGCCTTGCTTTATCCTTTTCTTTTATTTCCCAACATATCCAGCAATCCTGCTAAATTACTTTTTCCCTCTTCCTTGCTCACAATCGGCTCGCCGCCTTTGCGGCCTAGGATTTTGATGTCTTCCTGCGGCATTTCGTCTATAAAGCGGCTCGGCTCGGGGAACTGCCATGTGCCTTGCTTTTTGCGTTTGAGTCAGTGGGTCAGCGTAAGTTGGCGTTTGGCGCGGGTAATGCCGACGTACATCAGGCGACGTTCTTCTTCGACGTTTTCTTCTT
>NZ_JBQCWY010000905.1:0-523 GCF_051956955.1 Neisseria sp. P0021.S005
CACTGATAGAAAGGGGGAGACTAACGCCAACAGTCAGAACGACGAAACAAACGTTAAACACACCAGCAACAGCACTCACACCCCAACCACCAAAGCCGGTACCACTAACACCACCACGCCCACCCTCAAACCCCTTCCCCCCTTTTTTTGTGGGGGGGACGTTGAATACTGAGGTAGAGACCTCTTTATTTGTAGGCATCGTCGGATGGGTAGAAGAGACAGCGGTAACACCACTACTACCATCGTTAAAGACGGTGCAACTGGTGCCGACGGTAAGAACGCTGAAGCCGACGTTAAAGACCCATCTATTATACACATCTACGAGCCCACGAAACTAGGCATGATCTGGACTTACATTGTCCCCCTTAAAGACGGTAGAGGTAGAAAGAATAGTGAAGTAATTAAAGATGGTGCAAATGGTGGAGAAGGTAAGAACGATGAAGCCGACGTTAAAGACAACGGAAATGGTACCCACACTGTAACCATCAAAGACGGTAACGGTAACACCAATACTACCATCATT
>NZ_JBQCWY010000906.1:0-521 GCF_051956955.1 Neisseria sp. P0021.S005
GACGACCAATACGCCAAGCAGCAGTTTGAGCAGTCTTTGGCGAAATGGCAGGAAGAGGCGCAGTTGGCCGAATTTGACGGATTGTTGCCGTGTAAAACCGTTATCCGCCATATCCGCCGCTTTTTGGACAGCGAAAGCCAAGCCGGATTTTTGAGCGGCGGCATCACTTTTTGCAGTATGGTGCCGATGCGCAGCCTGCCGTTTAAAATGGTTTGCCTACTGGGTTTGAATGACGGCGATTTTCCTCGCAATACCAAAGCGGCGGTGTTCGACCTGATTGCCAAACATCCGAAAAAAGGCGACCGCGCCCGCCGTGACGACGACCGTTATCTCTTCCTCGAAGCCTTAATCAGCGCGCGCGAAATGTTGTATTTGTCTTATATCGGCCGCGATATACGCAATGATGCCGAGTTTGCGCCGTCTTCATTAATCAGCGAGCTGCTGGATACCATCGCCGCCATGACGGGGAAAAGCGGGCGTGAGTTGTCGGAGAAATGGGTGAAACATCATCCTTTGCAGGC
>NZ_JBQCWY010000907.1:0-520 GCF_051956955.1 Neisseria sp. P0021.S005
ACCCTATTTCAGACGGCCTTTTTTATTACAAACCCCTTGACTGATTACATAAGATTACGTAAAGTGTGCAACAGTTTTCATAAATTGGTAAAACCAATTTACCTGATAACTGATTGCATCTAAAAAGGTGGCAATCCTTATTCGAAAAACATCTATTACTCAACACATCGCATCAAACCGCCATTGATTGACGGTTATGATGCCCGTTGCCCCGAGGATAATCCCATGGCTCTCTTTCTCAGTATTTTTCCCATCGTGCTGCTGATCTGGCTGATGGTTAAGAAAAACAGTATGCCGTCCTACGTCGCGCTGCCGATTACCGCCGCGCTGATTTATGCCATCAAACTGTTTTATTTCGGCGACAACGCCATGTTGCTCAACGCAACAGCCGCGTCCGGCCTCGTCTCTACCCTGACCCCGATTACCGTGATTTTCGGTGCCATTATGTTCAACCGCATGATGGAAACCACCGGCTGTATCGACGTCATCCGCAAATGGCTGGCCACCATCAGCCCGAACC
>NZ_JBQCWY010000908.1:0-516 GCF_051956955.1 Neisseria sp. P0021.S005
AGGGCTTCTGCTTGGCGGTGTGTGTAAACCTCAAGCGGCGAACCTTCTTTAAACCAAACTTTTTCATAGGCATGCGCGCTTTTTTTCGGGCGAAAAGTCAATACCAAGCCGCGCAATATCGGTTGCCATAAAAGTTTAGGCAGTTCGACAACGCGTTGATCGGACAGAAATTCTTTCAAGTAAGGCTTGACTGCGGCAGCCGTCGGCGCGTCAGGCGTGCCGAGGTTGAGCAGCAGGACGGCGGTGCGGTTTTGTGCGGTGTAGGCTAAGGGAGGTTCGGTATGGAAACGGGACATGATTGTGCTTTATTAATTAAGAATATTGAGGCCGTCTGAAAAGCAGTTTGAATTAAAACCTGATTTCAGACGACCTTTTAAAGGATTAATCCACACCGCGGGCGCGGTTTTCATGGAATTGCGCCTGCCAATCGGCAAATTTGCCTTGTTCGATGGCTTCGCGCATTTCTGCCATGATGACTTGGTAGAAGTGCAGATTGTGGATGGTGTTGAGCTGTGC
>NZ_JBQCWY010000909.1:0-512 GCF_051956955.1 Neisseria sp. P0021.S005
TTTTCGTTGGGCTTTCGGGCTTTGAACCGGCGTTTGAGGAGGTGTTCCGATATTTCGCCCATGGCGGGATGGCGGTAGGCTTTTTTCGCCCGTATGAGGGCTTTCAGTTCCAACTGCTTCATCAACCGCGCCGCTTTTTTGCGGTTCCAATCCAATGCTGCGGCAATGCGCCTTTGCCCGTAGCGTCCTTTATGTCGTCGGTAGGTTTCGACGAGGAGGGCTTTGTCGGCTGCGTCGGGGTCGGGTCGGTCTTGGTGGTGGTAGTAAAAGCTGCTTTTGGGCAGGTTTGCGATGTGCAGCAGGTATTTGAGCGGGTGTTGCGCCCTCAGTGTTTGGACGGTTTGGCTTTGTCCTTTGCGGTCCGCTTTTGGCTGAGGGCTTTTAACTCCTTTAGGTAGGCGACCTCTGCGCGCATATAGCACAACTCTTCGATAAGCTCTGCATGTGTTTTTTCTTGGTCGGGTTTGTCGGCGATGAAGGGGTTTTTGCGGTGTTGGGGCATGGTTTTAGAT
>NZ_JBQCWY010000910.1:0-511 GCF_051956955.1 Neisseria sp. P0021.S005
CAGCTATACGCTCTCGGTCATCGCGCTTTACTTGATCAGCCCGTCTGTCATGATTCATGCCTTTCAGATGGACAATACGCCGCAGATTATCGAAGGGCTGAAGCTTTCCGTCATGTTTGCGGTGTTTTTCCATGTGGTATTGATTGTTTTAGGCAGGTTGTTTAAACACTTGTTCAAACTCGATGCGCTCGAACACGCGTCGACGGTGTACAGCAATTCGGGCAACCTGATTATCCCTTTGTTAATGTCGGTCTTTGGGCCGGAATGGGTGATTTACACCACTGGTTTTATCTTGGTGCAGACGTTTTTGTTTTGGACGCATCTGCGCCTGTTGATTTGCGGTCGAGGCAATGTGGCTTGGAAGACCATTTTTACCAATATCAACATCTTATCCATGTTGGTCGGGCTGCTGATGTTTGCCTTTCAAATCAAGCTGCCGCACATTGTCGGTAATACTTTGGCGACGGTGGGCAGTATGATTGGCCCGGTTGCAATGTTGGTGGCGGGCATG
>NZ_JBQCWY010000911.1:0-508 GCF_051956955.1 Neisseria sp. P0021.S005
GCTTTGGCCGCCGTCGATATTTTCATGCGTGAAAATGTGGACGTCATGATTTTGGAAGTCGGTTTGGGCGGACGATTGGATGCCGTGAATGTATTCGATGGCGACTGTTCGGTCGTTACCAGCGTGGATTTGGACCATCAGGCATTTTTGGGCGATACCGTCGAGCAGGTCGGTTTTGAAAAAGCCGGGGTGTTCCGTAGCGGCAAACCAGCCGTGTGCGGCCAGAATCCTGCGCCTGAATCATTGGTCAAACACGCAGAAGAAATTGGTGCAAAACTGTTGATGGTCCAGCGAGATTTTGATTTTGCGTCAATGGAAAGCGTGCAGTGGAACTACCGCTTCCATCCGCAATCTTCATACGGCCAAAACCGCAACCGCAATTCCTTGCCGTTTCCTGCTTTGCGCGGCGCGTATCAGTTGTCCAATGCCGCGTGCGCACTGACTGTTTTAGAGTGTCTGAACAATCAGCTGCCCGTTGACATCGGCGCGATTAAACGCGGTTTGCTGT
>NZ_JBQCWY010000912.1:0-505 GCF_051956955.1 Neisseria sp. P0021.S005
ATTACACCCAGACCCATCCCGCACCCAAGGCCTTTGACGCGAAGCGCACCGAATACACCTGCGCGACTTGGACGCCGCCGTCCCCGCCCGATGCCGAATCCCATCTCTGGTATCGTGCCGCCACACTACTGGATGCCAAAGACTGGCGTATGAACAAACAGGAATTTCAGGACATGATTGTCTTGTACGAAGCCGCGGCATCAAAAGGGCATTATCAGGCAATCAACAACCTTTACCTGCTCTACACCCATGTGCAAGGTTCGACCGGCATTATGTACAACCCCTTGCACAACCGTGCCCGCAAATGGCTGCATTATGGTTTAGACAAAAATTGGGCAATGGCAAACTACTGGCTGTTTGACGCGCTGTACGAAGGCAATGCGGGTTATCGCCGCAACCCGCAACTTGGTCTTGCCTATCTGCAAAAAGCGGTGGATTTGGGAGTGCCGTTGGCACAATATGAACTGGCGCGGATTTACGAAAACAAAATGAAAGATTTGAAAAC
>NZ_JBQCWY010000913.1:0-504 GCF_051956955.1 Neisseria sp. P0021.S005
GCCTTTGCTTAAGTAGGCGTCAACCGTTTCGGGTTGAGCGAAGACGACACAAGGCTGGTCATTGCTTGCGCCTCGGGTGCAGGTTTGGCAGCCGTGTATAACGTGCCGCTCGCCTCCACACTTTTTATCCTCGAAGCCATGCTGGGCTTATGGACTCAGCCAGCCGTCGCCGCCGCATTGCTGACTTCCGTCATCGCCACCGCCGTCGCACGCATCGGCTTGGGCGACGTGCAGCAATATCATCCGGCCAACCTTTCCATCAACACCTCATTACTTTGGTTTTCCGCCATCATCGGCCCGATACTGGGCGCAACCGCCGTCTTTTTCCAGCGTACCGCCCAAAAGTTCCCCTTCATCAAGCGCGACAACATCAAAATCATTCCCTTGGCCGTCTGCATGTTTGCACTCATCGGCGTAATGTCCGTTTTGTTTCCCGAAATTTTGGGCAACGGGAAAGCAGGCAACCAACTGACCTTTGGCGGATTGACCGACTGGCAACACAGC
>NZ_JBQCWY010000914.1:0-503 GCF_051956955.1 Neisseria sp. P0021.S005
GTATTCAGACGGCCTTTAAAGCCGGAAAAAACGCAGTCAAACACATGGACTGGAGCGAACGCTTTCCTGAATTGGAAGCGCAACTGGGTGCACCGATTGAAGGCTATTCCCCTCCAGAGCACTGGACGCGCAAGCAGCTCAGAAGCATGGGGCGCGTATCGCATTTGTGTGTCGATGCGGCGGAACAAGCTTTGACGGATGCAGGCTTGCTGGGTGATGAAAGCATTACCGACGGCCGTATGGGCGTAGCGTGCGGTTCGTCTGTCGGCAGTACCAAAGACATCGGCGATTTGGGCGAGCTCTTGCTGACCGGCACTTCGCGTAATTTCAACGCCAATACTTATGTGCGCATGATGCCGCATACGGCCGCCGCCAATATCGGCATTTTCTTCGGCTTGAAAGGCCGCATTATCCCGACTTCGAGCGCGTGCTCTTCCGGCAGCCAAGGCATTGGTTATGCCTATGAAGCGATTAAATACGGCCTGATTGATATGATGCTGGCT
>NZ_JBQCWY010000915.1:0-501 GCF_051956955.1 Neisseria sp. P0021.S005
ACCATATCATTTAAAACTTAATCGATAAGGAGACTTTATGGCAGACCACCAATTAGAACCGTTCGAGAATGTTGAACTGGGCGAGAAACAAGACCAGCTGCAAGTATTCGAAAAGGCTGTTTTGGAACACGAAGGACGCGGCACTGACGAAGATTCCAGCAGCGCACCGCTTCCTGCCAACTACCCATACAAACAACGTATGCGCCGCTCTGTTTACGAAAAAGAAAAACAGAAGCTGCAAATCGAATTGTTGAAAGTACAAAGCTGGGTTAAAGATTCCGGTCAGCGTATTGTCAGCCTGTTTGAAGGCCGCGACGCAGCCGGTAAAGGCGGTACCATCAAACGCTTCATGGAACACCTGAATCCGCGTGGCGCGCGCGTGGTTGCTTTGGAAAAACCAACCACTACCGAACGCGGCCAATGGTATTTCCAACGCTACATCCAAAACCTGCCGACCGCAGGCGAAATGGTATTCTTCGACCGCTCATGGTACAACCGTGC
>NZ_JBQCWY010000916.1:0-501 GCF_051956955.1 Neisseria sp. P0021.S005
ATTCATGGCTCCATTGATGTCGACCGGTTGCTTGGGATTGGCCTTGCTTGGCGGGGCGACCTTTGTGTTGCTCAAGGGGCGGTACCAAGCGCCCTGCGGCACTGAGAGAACGCCGGGTGCAATACGATCGGTGACACGGGCCGGTAGCCGGATGGTACCGCGGTCGTTGTAAACAAAGACTTGATCGCCATTGGTGATACCTTTAGCTCGGGCATCTCGAGTGTTGATCCAGACAGTCTGGGGATGAGCGTCCAGTAGCCAGTCAACATTGCCATAGCTGGAGTGGGTTCGTCCTTTGAAATGGTGTCCTATCACCTGGAACGGATATTTCTTGGAGGCTTTGGCCTCCTCGGGGCCTTCCCAGGTGACGACGTATTCCGGCAGTGCAGTGAGTTTGTCACCAGCCAGCTTCTTGCGGAAGGTGCCGAACGTCCACGCTTCGGACATCGCAGCTAGCCGCTCAGAATAAATCTCGATCTTGCCTGAGGGGGTCTCTAGTGG
>NZ_JBQCWY010000917.1:0-501 GCF_051956955.1 Neisseria sp. P0021.S005
TGTGTTTCTTTGTTTGTTGGTGGTGTCGGGTGTGTATGGGGGGCGGGGGTGGGGGTTGTTTGGAGTGTTTAGGTGGTTTTTATTTGTTAGGGGGTTGGTGGTGTTGTATCTTATTTCATTAGTTTTTGGGGAGTTTGGGTTTTCAGTGGGATGGGCGTGTTCTGGTGGGGGGGTGGGGGGGAGGGTGTTTTTTTGGGGTGTGTTGTAGGTTGTTGCTTTTTTGGGCGGTTTTGTCTTTGTTTGTGGTTGTTTTTTGTGTGGTGGGTGTTTGTTGTGTTGGGGGGGTGGTGGTTTTGGTTGTTTTGTTGACGTTGGCTTGGGGTTGTTTTTTTTTGTGTGGGGTTGTTTTGTGGGGTGTGTGTTTTTTGGTGGTGTTGTGTGGGTTGTGTGTGGGTTGGTTGGGTGGGTTGGTTTTTGGTGGGTTGTGGGGGTCGTTGTTGTTGGGGTTGGGGTTGGTGGTATTGTTGTTGGTGGTTGTGTCGGGGGGTGGTTTTTTTGTGT
>NZ_JBQCWY010000918.1:0-500 GCF_051956955.1 Neisseria sp. P0021.S005
GACGTTGAGCGTGCCGGTAGTGTCGTCTGAAACCACGCCGATGTTGTTAGCAGACAGTTTAGCTTCATCTGCCTCGCCGCCTTTAACGGTAACAGTGCTGCCCAAACGTCGAGTTGAGGGCGTACCGGCATCAGCGGCAAACGTCAGCGGTGTGCGTGCTGCATCGCTTAACGCACTTAATGCTTCTCCGACAGTATGGTAAGTCGCTACGCTGCTACTATCAGGATTGCCGGAAATAACTGTGTAATTCGGTGCAGTAATAGAGCCGTCAGCAGGATTAACCTGTGTGCCAAGTGCTTTGGCAACTTTGTCCAGCTGGGATACGTTTACCGCATCGTTTTGCTTCTGACCATCTTTAACATTACCGATAGTCGTCGGAGTCGAGGTTTGAGGGTCGGTCGGATTCAATGCGGCAATCGTTACGTCATTGCCTGTATAGTCAGTGTTATCCTCTACATCGACAAACTTAACGGTGCGTGTTTGCGTATTTGGATCAATGG
>NZ_JBQCWY010000919.1:0-498 GCF_051956955.1 Neisseria sp. P0021.S005
TCACGGCTGCGTGTCAAAAAGCTGTCTTTGTCTTCGTTTTCCTGCAAAGTAAGCGGCTGTCCGATATGGACTTCACACAAAAGCGGGATAGGCAGGATTTTGCCTTTGGGCAGTACGCGGCTGATGTTGTCTATCCAAATCGGCACAAATTCGGTATTGGGTTTACTTTTCGCCAGATGATAAATGCCGGACTTGAACGGCAGCAGGATGGTGTTGTCGTCAGTATTACGCGTGCCTTCAGGGAAAATAATCAAAGAGTCGCCTGCGTTCAGCGCGTCTTTCATCTGTTCGGTAATTGCTTGCGGATTATCACTATGGCGCGGAATCAGCAAGGCATTGAAAACGTTTTGAATGATGAAGCGTTTGAGTTTGCTTGTCAGCCAGTAATCCGAACCGGCGACTGGGCGCGTGGACAAGCGCCAGCGGCGGGGCAGGGAAATCCACACCAATACAAAATCGCCATGGCTGCCGTGATTGGCGTAATAGACTTTTTGGTGC
>NZ_JBQCWY010000920.1:0-496 GCF_051956955.1 Neisseria sp. P0021.S005
GGATAACGGGTTTGTCCAAACCTTGCAGCGAGAGGGCGAAGAGGTTGGCGGTGTATGCCATGGTATCCGTGCAGTGCAACACCAAAATGCCGTCATAGTCAGGCAGCTTGGCGATAATAAGCTCCAGCCAGTCGCGTTGGTTTTGCAGCGTTACCGCGGAAGAATCGATGAGCGGCTGGCAAACGTGCCATTCGAAATCAAGGCCGTCTGAAAAGGGGGCGAGGGCTTTATCGACGAGAGCGGTATCGGGACGCAGGCCAGTGCTGCTTTGGGTCATGCCGATGGTGCCGCCTGTGTAGAGGACAAAGATTTTTTGCTTCATGGTGTTTCTGATGAATGATTGAGGCCGTCTGAAAGAGGGGAAGTGTTTCAGACGGCCTGGAATGGTTTATTGATTGGTTTGTTTTTTGGCTTTTGCCGCGCGTTTTTCGTGCAGTTTCTCGCGGAAGAAGGTGTGGCGGCGGTGTTTTTTCCACCAAATCCAGCCGACAATGAC
>NZ_JBQCWY010000921.1:0-496 GCF_051956955.1 Neisseria sp. P0021.S005
GTGGTTTTGGATTTTTTGCGTTTTGTTTGTGGTGCTTGCGTTTTGTTGGCTTGGTTGGTTAGCGGGGGGAGTTAGATGTTTTTGGGTTTTTGTTTTTGGGGGGTTGTGGGGTGGGTGGTGGTTGGGGCCGTGGCCCTCGGTTTGGAAGGTTGGTGTTTTGGTTGGTTTGGTTGTTACCGGGTGTTTGTTTTTGGGGGTGGTGGGGGGGGAGCTTGGTGGGTGGTGGTGGGGTTGGGCTGCTGGTGTTTTGTTTGTGGGGTGGGTGTTTTGTTGGTTGGGTTGGTTGTTTGGGGGGGGGGGGTGTTGGGGGGTTGGTGGTGTTGGGTGGTGGTGTGGTGGGTGGGGTTTGGGTTTGTGGTTTTTGGTGTGGTGGGTTGGTGTGTTGGTTGGTTGGGTTGTTGTTGTGTGTTTGTTGTTGGGGGTGGTGGGGGGGGGGTTTGGTGGGTGGTGGTGGGGTTGGGTTGTTGGTGTTTTGTTTGTGGGGTGGGTGTTTTGT
>NZ_JBQCWY010000922.1:0-492 GCF_051956955.1 Neisseria sp. P0021.S005
GTATTTTAACCTATTATATTAAGTTCTTAACAAAGAGAAACTATGTCTGCTTTTACTCCCAAACCCAAAATAATCATTCTCAGCCTTGCCAGCGCGTTCAGTACATTAACCGTTGCCAATACCATCGAAACCTCAGCTCGACCAGAACAATACCAGGAATTGGATACCGTTGTTGTCAGTGGCAAACGTACCAACGACCAAAAAGGCGCGGACGACGTGTATTACAAAAACGTCTCCAACGCCTATGTCGGCAAAGAATACCTCGAACGCTACCGCGTCCAATCCGCCGGCGACGTGCTCAAAGGCCTAAACGGCGTGTACAACATGAACACCCGCACCGCCGGCGGCGCGATTACGCCCAACATACGCGGCATCACCGGCAAAGGCCGTATCCCCGTAACGCTGGACGGTACGGAGCAGACGGTCGATGTCTGGCTCAACAACTACGGCGTGGGCGACCGCAACTACCTCGACCCCGCCCTGTTCCGCAGC
>NZ_JBQCWY010000923.1:0-490 GCF_051956955.1 Neisseria sp. P0021.S005
CCATCATCATTTTCTTGTCAATATTTTTGCGTAATTAAAAATTAGTATTATTTTAAAATATTGTATTCTATAAATAATAAAATGTATTTCTATTTGATGAAAATCGGCATTTTACTTGTGAAATGCACAAAATTTGGTTCTTCAAGTCGGGAACATCCTCCCGTCTCGTTTGATTTTTGAACGATAAAATAAATTTTCTTTATCGTTTTTCAGACGGCCTGTTGGCGCTCAGCTTCTGAAATAAAACCCTGCTTCATCTTCGCAACGGCGTATCTGCCAACCGTAAACCGATTCAAGCAAGTCGGGATGCATCACTTCGCCCACCTTGCCTGATGCAACGACTTTTCCCTTATTCATCAAGATAATATGTTCCGCATAACGCGCGGCTAGGTTTAAATCGTGTAATACCATCATTGATGAGGCACGGTTTGAATGCCCGACCAAATACTGCATCAGGCGGTGTTGGTGGCGGATATCGAGATGGTTGCAC
>NZ_JBQCWY010000924.1:0-488 GCF_051956955.1 Neisseria sp. P0021.S005
AACACGATTTCCTGCTGATCGATAATCAGGCTGGGGAAATAGATTTTTGCCTGTTTGTTAAACAGCCACACGCGTTGGGTCGCATCAATCACCACAACCGCTTCCTGTACGCGGTTCAAAACCAAATGGTTCAAGCCGCTGATACGGCGGTAGGCCAGTTGATGGCGGCTGGCGGACTCTGTGGCCTGCTCCAGATAACGGGCGGCAAACGAGGTCAGCATCGCCACCAGATAGCTGGCGCCGATCAGCATCAAAGAATTCGCCACTGATTTTGCATCCCAATTAAATGAATCGAAACGCATACTGCCGTCTAAAAACAGGTTCAAAATAAACAACATTGCCGTATAGCCTGCATACAGCATAGGATAGTGGCCATAACTGAGCAGACACGACGTGGCGACAAACGGCAAAACCAAAATTCCGAAACCAGAAGCCGTACCGCCGGAGATATACACCAAAACCATCATCATGGTGATGTCGACCACGGC
>NZ_JBQCWY010000925.1:0-488 GCF_051956955.1 Neisseria sp. P0021.S005
TCCTTTAGGAGATTATGGAATAATATTCTATTTTCGAAAGGAAACACACATGAAATTGAAAAAACTACTTGTTACTGGGATGGCTTTATTGGCTTCAGTAACAGCCTTCACTTCGGTTGCGCAAGCAGCAACATCATCGCAAGTCCAAAAGGTCATTGATGAATCTTATGTTCAACCAGACTATGTGATGGGGTATTCATTGTCGGAAGAGCAACGTAATGAAACCTTGAATTTGTTAGGGTATGACAGTAGTAAGGATACTAATGTCAAGACCTTGACGACATCTGCATATGCGAATATCATGAACGTTGCTGACGATTCTAGTCTTCAGCTATATTCTTCAGTTAAGATTGCTAAGCTAGGTGCTAAGGAAACCTTGAGTGTAGAGATTGTGACACCGCAAAATATCACGAAAATCACTCCAGATATGTACCGTAATGCTGCAACGACACTTGGTATCGAACATGCTAAGATTACCGTAGCAGCAC
>NZ_JBQCWY010000926.1:0-488 GCF_051956955.1 Neisseria sp. P0021.S005
CTTCTGAAATTTTTAGTCCGTTATTTTAACTGAAATGTCGGCCGGGAAAGTAATCAGTAGGAAGTTTGCGCAGTCTAAGCGCTCAAAAAAGCTTCAATTTCTTCTTCTGATAATTTGGAATTGCAGACAAATTTGATTTTGCCTTGTGGAATGGTGAGTAATGCGGGAACAGTGTTGATGCCGTGTTGTTCACTAAGAGTCTTTAAAGCTGCTTTGTTGCTGCTGTCTGTAAAGCGGATAGTAAGCTGCTTGTTTAAGTAAACGGTAAATAGTTTTGCAACAAAACGGCGACAGTATGAACAGCTTGGTTTGCCTAAAAAGGCGATAGCAGTTTCGTGACTATCAATGAGTTGCATAAGTTCGTCAGGTGTGGTTGGGATGAAGGCAGCGACGTGTTTTGCAAAGGCGGCCAATTCTTCAGGCGAGGGTTTGGGCATGGGAATGAATGTGAGGTAGGCCGTCCGAAGGTTTCAGACGGCCTGTTATTG
>NZ_JBQCWY010000927.1:0-485 GCF_051956955.1 Neisseria sp. P0021.S005
CCCATACCACTGCGCAACTGCCGCAAGTAGACATCCTCCACGTAGGTCGTCTGAAACTCGACCACGGCTTCTCGCCGCAAGCCTTGCAGCTTTTGAAACAGAACTTTTAAGCAGGCGGCATGTCGCTGGTGTACCTCAACCGGCGCGGCTTCGCGCACGCGCTGTTTTGCGGCGACTGCGGCCATACCTTCGGCTGCCCGAACTGCTCCGCCAAGATGGTGCTGCACCACCGCGCCCGCCAACTGCGCTGCCACCACTGCGACCACCGCGAACCCATCCCATTCAAATGCCCCGACTGCGGCAAACAAAACCTGACCGCCACCGGCCACGGCACGCAGTGCGTCGAAGAAACCCTACGCGCCTTCCTGCCCAAGGTCGCCGTCGTCCGCGTCGACAAGGAAAGCACCGCGCACAAAAATGACCGGGCGGGTTTGTACTGCCGCATCGCCGACACCGAAATCGATATTCTGGTCGGCCTGCGGATG
>NZ_JBQCWY010000928.1:0-484 GCF_051956955.1 Neisseria sp. P0021.S005
ACTTCACAGCGCAACGCACAACACTACATAACGTTACAAAAAATCAGGCCGTCTGAAACCCAACTTGGCGTTTCAGACGGCCTTAGTATTGGTTATCGTATCCGTTTACCTCTTCAACACAACACCGCTGCCAACGCCGAAATCGCGGACGAAGAAACCGTCAAAATCATGAACCCGCTCAACTACATCGGCAAACCGGGCGTAAACCTGCCACAAAACTGGCGCATCCGCGTCGGCACCAACGACCGCGACACCTCACTGGCAGTCTCCGCCATCTTAACCGCCAAACTGCAAAACAACGGCCAAACCGTCGACTACGCCCTGCCTTGGGATGTTGGCCACAGCGGCGATTATGACTTAGACGAACTGTTTGCCTGGATGAAACAAGTTAGCAATTCTGCAAAATAATTGTTCGCAATATAGATTGAGATGAGATTTGGTATCCTGTTTTAATTAAAGAAAGGCCGTCTGAACTTTTTCAGAC
>NZ_JBQCWY010000929.1:0-482 GCF_051956955.1 Neisseria sp. P0021.S005
CTTTTTAGGCCGTCTGAAAAGTTCAGACGGCCTTTGATATATTGGCTTAAAATCGGCATTATAAAATACATCTATGAGCAGAATCAAAGAGCTGTATACCTTTTATTGTCAAGTGATAGCGCCTCAAGTAACATTTAGGTTTTTCTAATCAACCGGTATTTTTTATGACCACCACTCCCGCCAACGTTTTAGCCTCCGTCGACTTGGGTTCCAACAGTTTCCGCCTGCAAATTTGTGAAAACAACAACGGCCAGCTGAAAGTCATCGACTCGTTCAAACAAATGGTTCGCTTTGCCGCCGGCTTGGACGAACAAAAAAACCTAAGCGAAGCCTCTCAAGAACAAGCCTTGGAATGTTTGGCGAAATTTGGCGAACGCCTGCGCGGATTTCAACCCGAAAACGTGCGCGTGGTGGCCACCAACACTTTCCGTGTTGCCAAAAACATCGCCCAATTCCTGCCCCGTGCCGAAGCGGCGCTGGGT
>NZ_JBQCWY010000930.1:0-481 GCF_051956955.1 Neisseria sp. P0021.S005
CAACCAAAGCGAACAGGCGGAATCACAGGCCGTCTGAATCTCTAAAAAGGGCGTGTTTCGATACACGCCCTTTTATTCGTCCCCATTTTGGGTTTACGCCCGACTCTCCCTTAAGCCCTCTTCTTCCCTATTTCGCCATTTCAAAAACCAACCTTTTTCATTTTTCCCAAATACTGCTTACAGGCCGTCTGAAAAATATAGGGCGCAAGTGAAATAAAAGTTTTTATGCCCACACCAAAGGCCGTCTGAACCCTGATTGCAAGGTTTCAGACGGCCTTGTTTTCAACCGAATACCTTTTATTTTTTTGCAATAAAAAACCCTTTACCTATCCATTCCAGCTACTGCCCACCATGGCTTTAGGCACCCCATATCATTCCTTTTTACTAGGTCTTCAGTACACCCAAGCCCTATATAAACACTATCCCTTCGTTTTAATGATGAAACTTTTTATTCCGAAATATGTCTACTCACTCGTTTCAC
>NZ_JBQCWY010000931.1:0-480 GCF_051956955.1 Neisseria sp. P0021.S005
GCCTCATCGAATACCCAGCCGTTGATTTGGCGTTGCGAAATAGCGTTAATAAAACTGGTGTTGCGGAACTGTTCAGGCGCGACAAACAAAATGCCGATATCGCCCAAAGCTATTTTGTCTAAAATTTGGGCGCGTTCAACCACCTCAACCAAGCCGTTAAGCATAGCAGCGCAGGTAGCTCCTTTTATTTCCAAACCGTCCAACTGATCTTTCATCAGCGATTGCAAAGGTGAAACAACTATTGTCAAGCCTCCGTTGCGGTAGTAGCGGTTGAGTGCTGGCAACTGATAACACAAGGATTTGCCGCCGCCTGTGGGCAGCACCGCCAGCGTATGCAACCCCTTCATACCTGATTGCACCACAGCACGTTGTCCACCATCAAATCCTTTTACATCGCGAAAAGTCGGTAGTTTGAAATAACGCTGTAACTGCGCCTCAGGATTGAGCGTATCCTGACAATAACGGCATTCCGTACTACCG
>NZ_JBQCWY010000932.1:0-479 GCF_051956955.1 Neisseria sp. P0021.S005
CATTGTTGCGATTCACAAGATTGATAAACCAGGTGCTAACCCAGAGCGTGTAATCGGTGAATTGGCTGAACATGGCGTTATCTCAACTGCATGGGGTGGCGATAGCGAATTCGTTGAAATTTCAGCGAAGTTTGGTCAAAACATTGAAGAGTTACTTGAAACAGTTCTTCTTGTGGCTGAAGTGGAAGAACTTAAAGCTGACCCAACAGTTCGTGCCATCGGTACCGTTATTGAAGCGCGTTTGGATAAAGGTAAAGGTGCGGTTGCAACCCTCCTTGTTCAACAAGGTACCTTGCATGTTCAAGACCCAATCGTTGTTGGTAATACCTTCGGACGTGTCCGTGCTATGACCAATGACCTTGGTCGTCGTATTAAGACTGCAGCACCATCAACACCAGTTTCAATTACTGGTTTGAACGAAGCGCCTATGGCGGGTGACCATTTTGCCGTTTATGAAGACGAAAAAGCAGCTCGTGCAG
>NZ_JBQCWY010000933.1:0-479 GCF_051956955.1 Neisseria sp. P0021.S005
ACCCAGAGCGTATCCGCCAAGAGCTGACTGCGCACGAAGTCGTGCCTGACGAATGGGGCGGCGATGTACAGTTTATCGACGTTTCCGCTAAAAAAGACCTGAACATCGATGCATTGCTCGAAGCCGTCTTGCTCGAAGCTGAAGTTTTGGAACTGACTGCCCCAGTCGATGCACCTGCCAAAGGTATCATTGTTGAGGCACGTTTGGACAAAGGCCACGGCGCGGTTGCCACATTGCTGGTTCAAAGCGGTACGCTGAAAAAAGGCGATATGCTGCTGGCCGGTACTGCATTCGGTAAAATCCGTGCAATGGTTGACGAAAACGGCAAAGCCATCAATGAAGCAGGCCCTTCTATCCCTGTCGAAATCCTCGGCTTGTCCGACGTACCGAACGCAGGCGAAGATGCAATGGTGTTGGCCGACGAGAAAAAAGCGCGCGAAATCGCCCTCTTCCGTCAAGGCACATACCGCGACGTGCGC
>NZ_JBQCWY010000934.1:0-477 GCF_051956955.1 Neisseria sp. P0021.S005
GTTGACCGCCGCTTTGCCCGCCGGGCCGAGGTTTTCCGCCGCTTTGTCCAAATACGGTGCGGCAAGGGAAGTGCCGCCGCCGGCCAGTATGCCGCCGAGGTTGCCCGTCGTCAGTCCGCCTGCCGCTCCGTGCAGGATACTCCTGCCTATGCCGCCTTCTTTCCAGGTGTCGTAGCGGCTTTGGTTTTCGGCAAGGTAGGCGTTTACTTGACCGAGGGATGTGCGGATAGCGGCTTTTTCGGCTTCGCTGTCCGTATTTTGCAGTTTGGCCTCCAGCAGGGTTTTGGCTGCCTGATACCGTTCGTAACTTTGGGTATTGCCGAGTTTGTCGGAAACGGCTGCTGTGGTTTGGGCGGCGTTTTTGCCGAACTCCTGTGTTACTTCCCTTTGCAGGTTGATTTCTTTGGCCACCGCGTCTTTGTCGAAGCTGTTTTTCAGACGGCCTGAGTGTTGATCCGCAGTTTCGGTGTCGATGCC
>NZ_JBQCWY010000935.1:0-476 GCF_051956955.1 Neisseria sp. P0021.S005
GGTTACTACTTTCGTTTCAGACGGCCTTGCCAATTAATCTACTGCGTTTTCAAACAAGAAACCGCACGCACTACCCACCACAGCCGCTTTGCGGATATCGGTATAACGGGCATATTCGACTTTGCCGCCAACTTCTTCATAACGGTCGACCACAGGCATACCACGGCGGCGGAAGGTATAGCCGAATGCAGGTTCGCCTTCGTCATTACCGTCTGAAACCAAATCTGGTCGAACAATCAGGCTGGCAAATTTACCCCAAACATCTTTGGTGGGTTTACCGGTTGCAACAGATGAAACAGCCTGACCGACAATGATGTCATCCAGTTCCAGCAGGTTTTTCAACTGCTCGACAGTCAACAGAGATTTACGATCATTGGCGGACAGAGAGGCGAGGAGAGCCTTATTGCGCTTGAGTTGAGACAATACGCTGGCACCTACTACCAATACGCCGGGGCGCACACCGCAAGCTGCACGGA
>NZ_JBQCWY010000936.1:0-475 GCF_051956955.1 Neisseria sp. P0021.S005
AGTGTGGACAGCCAGTGTGGTGGTGACCGTCGCCATGCTCGGCTATGTGCTTTATCAGGATACTGCCGGCCTCCTAAAAGAGAATTACATCGGCTATCCTGACAGCTTCCTCAATATCTTTGGTTGGGGCATGGTGGGCGCCGTCCTCGTATTGTCGGTCTTGCTGTCATTCTTGCCGTGGGAACACGGTCAGGGCTTCAACGTCAAAGACGAACATGAACACGAACGGGAAGTAGACGAATAATGAGTACTTCAGCCATTATTATGATGCTTGTCGCATTGATCGTCAGTTGGGGCGGATGCATCGTCTCCGTCCTGCGCCTGCCTAAAGAATAAGGTTTGAGCAAATGAAAATGCCGTCTGAAAGTCATTTTTCAGACGGCCTTTTTGTTACATAGCAAGGGACGGAAGAGGGGGAATCATCGTGGTGGACGGCATGTGCGAGATTTTTAATAATGGATGACCGGGTAGGATG
>NZ_JBQCWY010000937.1:0-470 GCF_051956955.1 Neisseria sp. P0021.S005
ACACGGGCAAGTTGCTGGATACGGTCATCGTCTATTTGCATCAAGAAAACAATATGTTGGCAACGCTGTCACGTCTGATTAAACAACACGGCGTGAAACTCATCGCCATCGGCAACGGCACCGCCAGCCGTGAAACCGACAAAATTGCGGGCGAACTGGTGCGCGGAATGCCGGAAATGGGGCTGCACAAAATCGTCGTGTCCGAAGCCGGCGCGTCGATTTATTCCGCGTCCGAACTGGCGGCGCGCGAGTTCCCCGACTTGGACGTTTCCCTGCGTGGCGCGGTGTCTATTGCCCGCAGGCTGCAAGACCCACTTGCCGAGCTGGTGAAAATCGACCCCAAATCCATCGGCGTGGGCCAGTATCAGCATGACGTGAACCAAAGCCAGCTCGCCAAATCGCTGGACGCGGTGGTCGAAGACTGCGTGAATGCCGTCGGTGTGGACGTGAACACCGCCTCCGCCCCGCTC
>NZ_JBQCWY010000938.1:0-468 GCF_051956955.1 Neisseria sp. P0021.S005
GATGGAAGGGCGGTATGCGCCTGCATCAAGGCTGAACGCGGCAATCCAGTTTTCGGGCAACATAGTGATTTTGCCGCCGGGGAAATAAACCGTGCTCAAGCGTTCCATGATGTTTTTTTCCATTTTGTCGCCTTGTTTAATGGCAAGCGACGGCGCGGCGATGTGGATGCCGACGCGTTTCATGCCATTGCCCAAGTCGGTCAGGCTCAAGGCATCGTCCACTTCGGTGGTCGATTCGTCGTCAATGGAAAAGGCGGTAACGTCGGCCTTGGGCAGGTCGGGCATTTCGGGAAGGGAGAGGTCGGGGAAACCTGTTCCTTTGGGGAAATATTTGATTTCAAACCCGTCTTGCAGGTATTGGGGAATGGACGTAATGCCGCCTGTTTTTTTCGCCAGTTCGTAGGCGGAGGTTTTCAGCGCATCGGCGGCTTTGGTAAAGGCTTTGTAGGTCAGCGACTGCTTGTCGGG
>NZ_JBQCWY010000939.1:0-468 GCF_051956955.1 Neisseria sp. P0021.S005
TTTAAACACACAGCCGCCCGAAGGCCGCTGCATAAAACAACAAGGCTTCCTTTAACAAACTCAATTTTCAACACACAACCCCCCGAAGGCGGCTTGTTATTGATACCATACCCCAAGCGCGGGTCGGAACGGTTTCAACACACAGCCGCCCGAAGGCGGTTGGTTTGTGGATTGCTATAAATGCCATCGGGGGCGCGGTTTCAACACACAGCCACCCGAAGGCGGCTGGAAAAAAAAAAATCGACGGTTAAAAAATCCGTAGTTTCAACACACAGACACCCGAAGGCGGCTGGGGAGATATTACACACATATAAGCGGTACAGTAGGGTTTCAACGCACAGCCGCCCGAAGGTTGCTGTTCGCAATCACGCCCGACAGATTCGCCAGGAACCAGTTTCAACACACAGCCGCCCGAAGGCGGCTGGCCGTTTTATTTTTCGGCGCGTTATGTGTGAGCGGTTTCAACAC
>NZ_JBQCWY010000940.1:0-465 GCF_051956955.1 Neisseria sp. P0021.S005
GGGTCGGTCAGGATTTCCTGATAGCCGGTCATGGAAGTGTTGAACACGACTTCGCCGGAAGTCGAACCTTCGTAACCGATTGATGTGCCGTGAAATACGCTGCCGTCAGCGAGAACGAGAAGAGCCGGAGTGGTCATGATGGAATCCTGTTTGCCTGATGATGGTCGGTTCGAAAAAAATGGTCAGGCCGTCTGAAAAATAAAAATTGTTTACAAAAAAGACAGCCTTCGGAAATCTCGGCTAAAAAAAAACACGCTCCGCAGCATTGATTTTGCTGTGTAACGTGCTTTTTCAGACATAGCGGTCTATGCCGTAGAAGCAGTGTATTTTAAGTCAAAGTAATAGGAATTTCAAGCGTAGAGCCAATAATCGATAATTTAAAAACGTTTTATCTTTACGGTACAGTCCCTTGCTTTTGGAATGCCTGATGAATAAGGTTGAACTAAATATTCAGTCAGGCCGTCT
>NZ_JBQCWY010000941.1:0-464 GCF_051956955.1 Neisseria sp. P0021.S005
CCACGACGGCGGCGATCCTTATGTTTGGGGCGACAAAGCCTACGAGCATTACAAAAAACTTAAAATCGACAGCCGCACCAAAATGCTGGCCTTTTCAGACGGCCTCGATATTGAGCGTTCATGGGCGTTGCACCAATACTTCAAAGACCGTTTCAAAACCATTTTCGGTATCGGTACCAATCCGACCAACGACTTGGGACACACGCCTTTGAACATTGTTTTGAAGCTCGTCGAGTGTAACGGCCAATCCGTCGCCAAGCTCTCCGACTCCCCGTGCAAAACCATGACCACCAACAACACCTTCCTCGCTTACCTGCGCCAAGTGTTTGACGTACCGGAGCCGTAAGAGAAAGCCTAAAAACAAAGGCCGTCTGAAATGTTCAGACGACCTTTTTCATTAATCCATATCGCTTTCAGGTAATTCTGCCGAACCCATGCGGCGCAGGATGATATTGGTTTTGTTG
>NZ_JBQCWY010000942.1:0-463 GCF_051956955.1 Neisseria sp. P0021.S005
CAACATGCCGTTGTCCATGTCCCACTGCAAACGGCTTTGCGGATTGGCTTTGTCGGCAACAAAGCGTCCGAAGCCCAGCCAGTCTTGTTCTAAAGACAAAGGGGAGGGGGTGGCAAAAGGATTGGCCGCGGCTTCTGCGCGCGCTTGAAAATAGGCTTGCGGCTGCTCAAACAGCAGGCGGATTTCGTCTTGCGGCAAAACGGCCAAGCTCAGCTTCTGCATATCCGCCCGCACTTTGTCCAAATTTGGCGTCATGCTGCTGTCGACTTGTTCAAATACGCCGCTTTTGCGCCATGCATCGGCAATTTGAGAGGCCGTCTGAAAAGCGGTTTCGGCATCGGTACTGCCGGCAAGCAAAATAACTTGCGAATTGAGCTGCGCTTCTGCGGCTTTATCCGCAGCCGTCAGTAAGGCATCGGGTTGCTGCTCGCTTGGCAACAACGCGGTCAAATCGGTTTGGATG
>NZ_JBQCWY010000943.1:0-463 GCF_051956955.1 Neisseria sp. P0021.S005
GTATAATTCATCACCATTTTAGCCGCGCCGCGTAAATACTTCGCTTATATTGCTGCGCTTTTGCCGTCTTGACGATCCTGCGGCCTGGCCTGCGGGCATGGTGTGGAAAAGCGCGCCGCCCGTGCTGCGTGATCAGTTTTCGCTTTACACCCGGTCAGAATCTGATAGTTGGCAAGGCACTGGATTGCCCTTGTAGCTCAGTTGTTAGAGCACCTGATTTGTAATCAGGGGGTCGCGGGTTCGAACCCTGCCGGGGGCACCAGTATTTTCAAGGATTTGGCCTGTCTTTCATACGCACTGCACGACTGATGTTCGTGCAGCGGCTATGGCTTTATGTGATAGAGCTTGTGCACGATCGTCCAGTTGCCGTCGTGCTCCAGCAGGGACAGATATTCGTAAAAATCCATACCGTCGAACCGGGTTGTCAGCTTTACCGAGGCGCTGTCTCCCTCCTTGTCGATGC
>NZ_JBQCWY010000944.1:0-463 GCF_051956955.1 Neisseria sp. P0021.S005
GTACAAAGGGTAGCCAAGCCGCGAGGCGGAGCCAATCTCACAAAACCGATCGTAGTCCGGCTTGCACTCTGCAACTCGAGTGCATGAAGTCGGAATCGCTAGTAATCGCAGGTCAGCATACTGCGGTGAATACGTTCCCGGGTCTTGTACACACCGCCCGTCCCACCATGGGAGTGGGGGATACCAGAAGTAGGTAGGGTAACCGCACGGAGCCCGCTTACCACGGTATGCTTCATGACTGGGGTGAAGTCGTAACAAGGTAGCCGTAGGGGAACCTGCGGCTGGATCACCTCCTTCCTAGAGAAAGAAGAGGTCTGATGCATTCCCACTTATCGGTAAACTGTAAACGATGCGGAAGAGAAAAGCTTGAGCGAAGACAAGATTCGCTTAAGAAGAGAATCCGGGTTTGTAGCTCAGCTGGTTAGAGCACACGCTTGATAAGCTGTATATTATACACATCTGA
>NZ_JBQCWY010000945.1:0-462 GCF_051956955.1 Neisseria sp. P0021.S005
TGCGCATTGCTTTTTCGATTGTCATGATATTTTCTTTAGATATTGATGAGAGTAACAAGGAAGTAAACGTATCCGGCATATGGCCGGTATTGCTTAATTTGTATTGTGTTTAGGCTGTATATACTAGTGCCGAAATTTGAGAAAAACAACTGAAACGTTAAGATATGACAATATATAGAGAGCCTTATCAGGCTTAGTTTGCCGTCTATTCTTTTGCCAAATGGCTTTGCCTTGTGCGGCTGTTTTGTTTCTTATATACCACACATCAATTTCCATAGTTTCAAACTATGAATGGTTGTAAAAAGGCCGTCTGAAAAAAAGAAGCAGGTTTCGCATTGCAAAACCTGCTTCTGATTTTTCAGACGGCCTGTCTGATTACAGAGTACGGGCAACTTCGACGATGTCGAAACATTCGAGTTGGTCGCCTTCCATAATCTCGTTGTAGCCTTTGAGCATCAGACC
>NZ_JBQCWY010000946.1:0-462 GCF_051956955.1 Neisseria sp. P0021.S005
GTTTATGATTAATTCGCGCCATATCCTGATGGGTGCGGCGATTGCGCCGTATATGAGGGATATGCCGCTGAAAAAGGCAATGCCAGCGCTGTTTTTTATGTGTGATGAAAGCTGGGCAATGGCGTTTGCTGAAATTCAAAAGCGTAAGGGCGCAGGTTTACCTGCATTCAATATGCCGTTTTATGCCGGCATGTGTTTTATTTTGTATGTAACTTGGATTGGTTTTGCTGCATTTGGCGCGGCAGTCGGCCCGATGTTCGGCGATGTGGCGGCTTGGGGCTTCGGCATGGCGTTTCCTGCAGTGTTTTTGGTGTTGCTGCGCGGGATGTGGAAGAGCTTTGCGGCTTCACGCCCTTGGTTTGTCAGCCTGATTGTGGCGTGCGCAACCTATTTGACCGTGGATGGCGCATGGTATGTTCCGGCCGGAACGTTGTCTGGCTTGTTGGCGGCGTATTTGTGGGG
>NZ_JBQCWY010000947.1:0-462 GCF_051956955.1 Neisseria sp. P0021.S005
ATTAGATTCAGTTGCAGGTGCATCCGGCAATATTCTCTATGAAGAAGCCACTCAAGACATCCGCGCCAAGGTAACCCAAGGTCTGTCGCTGACATCCAGTATGCAAAGTACTGATATGTTCCCCAATATGGTGATCCAAATGGCGGCCATTGGCGAAGAGTCAGGCTCTTTGGACGATATGCTGAACAAAGCAGCCGAATTCTACGAAGATGAAGTAGACAACTCCGTCTCCCGATTATCTCACTTGATGGAGCCTATCATCATGGTAGTATTGGGTTCGCTCATCGGTATCTTGCTGATTGCCATGTATCTGCCGTTGTTTAACTTAGGTAATGTCGTAGGTTGATATGCTTGATAGTACTTACTCTGCCATCGACGCCCTCTCCGCTCTTGCACCATTCGCTATTCCTTTAGCCGTTATTTTTGGGTTGCTGATTGGCAGCTTTCTAAACGTTGTCATTT
>NZ_JBQCWY010000948.1:0-462 GCF_051956955.1 Neisseria sp. P0021.S005
GCCGTCAGCAGTTCAACACCGCCATCGCCGCCGTAATGGAACTGCTCAACCAATACGATAAAACCGACACCGGCAGCGAACAAGGCCGCGCCGTCGCTCAAGAAGTATTGGAAGCCGCCGTACGCCTGCTGTGGCCCATCGTGCCGCACATCTGCGAAACCCTGTGGAGCGAATTAAACGGCGCGAAACTGTGGGAAGCAGGCTGGCCGACAGTCGACGAAGCCGCCTTGGTCAAATCCGAAATCGAAGTCATGGTTCAAGTCAACGGCAAACTGCGCGGCAAAATCACCGTCGCCGCCGACGCCTCCAAAGCCGACCTCGAAGCCGCCGCACTCGCCACCGAAGGCGCGGTGAAATTCATGGAAGGCAAGCCCGCCAAGAAAATCATCGTCGTACCGGGCAGACTGGTGAACATCGTGGTGTAAAGTCTGATTCGGCATTGATTGCTGTAATAAGAAAGGT
>NZ_JBQCWY010000949.1:0-460 GCF_051956955.1 Neisseria sp. P0021.S005
TCCTTATCATCGGCGCCGGCCCTATCGTTATCGGTCAGGCCTGCGAATTTGACTATTCGGGCGCACAGGCCTGCAAGGCTTTGCGTGACGAAGGCTATAAAGTCATTCTGGTGAATTCCAACCCTGCCACGATCATGACCGACCCTGAAATGGCGGATGTTACCTACATCGAGCCGATTATGTGGCAGACGGTGGAAAAAATTATCGCAAAGGAGCGACCTGATGCGATTCTGCCTACCATGGGCGGCCAGACTGCGCTGAACTGTGCGCTGGATTTGGCGCGCAACGGCGTATTGGCGAAATACAACGTCGAGCTGATTGGCGCGACCGAAGAAGCGATTGACAAAGCAGAAGACCGAGGCCGCTTTAAAGAAGCGATGGAAAAAATCGGTTTGTCTTGCCCGAAATCTTTTGTCTGCCACACCATGAACGAAGCTTTGGCAGCGCAAGAACAGGTCGG
>NZ_JBQCWY010000950.1:0-460 GCF_051956955.1 Neisseria sp. P0021.S005
AACAACCAAACACCCCCCCAGACAAACACACAACGGCACAACCGCATATATCAACAACCAAACCACACACTCCCAACAAAACATCATCAAAGCAATCGTTACAGAATACATCACACACGCATTCCAACACGCGCAATTCAGGGCAACACTTAGATGCCTTAGCAGTAAAGTTACAGCTGCCGTGTTACAGATAACAACCGGCCACAAAGGTTTGCTGCGCCTCATCAAACAGCAGCGGCTTATGCTCGATAGCCTGCATCTATTTGATTTTTTCTAACTGCTCTGTATTTGCCGGCTGTACCGCCTCGATATGGATTTCGTTTGCCACACGGTTTTAGTTCAGCTTGATATACGCCGCCACCACATCATGCTCTTTCACGCAGTGCAGATTGGGATAGAAATTGTGCAGCCGATACATTTCTGTTTCAACACCGCTTTTCTCCGCCTGATCCAATAAATG
>NZ_JBQCWY010000951.1:0-459 GCF_051956955.1 Neisseria sp. P0021.S005
CCTCCGGCGTAATCACAGTAACTTTACCGCCAAGCTCCGTACCCAATGCCGCAGCCAGCCCTTGGCCTAAAAGAATATCAAATTCGCCCGGCGTCAAATCGGCGAAACTGCCGGCCGGCATATCTTTGCCGTAATCAACGACATTTTTTTCTTCAGACGGCAAGATACCGCGTATCTGCACACCGCGCACTTCACCGGCATTGGCAAGCAAAGCCTGATCGGAAACATAAGGCGCGCTGGCCAATACTTCCTTTTTGCCTTTTACAAATTCGCGCAAATTCTGCCAACCCGGCGCACTGCCGACATCGTAATAGCCGATTTCTGCATGAGGTGCGACGTTCAACAATTGACCGCGTATCTCTTTCTGAAATCCGTTCATCACTGATAGCACCACAATCAGCGCCGTTACGCCCAAGGCGATACCGGCGATTGAAATCATGGTAATAAATGACATAAAGC
>NZ_JBQCWY010000952.1:0-459 GCF_051956955.1 Neisseria sp. P0021.S005
CAAAAAAGCCTTGCCGTATTTGCGCTACAACCATTCCGCCGCCGGGCATCCGCGCGACAGCCATAAACGCTACTACGGCCTAGTCCTGCCGGTTGACCACGACATTTGGAAAGTCATCTTCCCGCCCAACGGCTACGGCTGCAAATGCTCGGTGTCCGCCTTGACCCGTCGGCAGGCGGAGCGCGAGGGCATCAGCGGCGAGCCTGATGTGGATATGGTCGAGTTTACCAATCCGCGCACAGGCAAAACGGTATTGATTCCCGACGACATCACGCCGAGCTTTGCGCACAACCACGGCGACCGACTGGGCGCAATGGACGCGCTGTTTGGCGAGAAAAACGGCGAAGAGGCACTGGCCGCCATGATTGCCGAGCGTGAGGCGTGGCTGGACAAGCGGTATAGCGTGCCGTCTGATAAAGTGGCGGTGTTGGCTTTGTCAGACAAGGTGTCGGAAAAAGA
>NZ_JBQCWY010000953.1:0-458 GCF_051956955.1 Neisseria sp. P0021.S005
TCCAGTTAAAGTAACTGTTTCAGAACCAACAGATGCAGATAAGAACGAGCCAAAAGCTAAGGACCAAACTGTTAAAGTTGGAGAAGAACCAAAAGCAGAAGATTCAATTGAAAACTGCAAGGATCTTCATGTGGGAGTAAAAGTAGCTGGTAAGGAGCCAGTAGACACAACAACCCCAGGCGATAAATCACCAGTGGTCGTTGTCACATACCCAGATGGCTCTACAGAAGAAGTTCCAGTTAAAGTAACTGTTTCAGAACCAACAGATGCAGAGAAGAACACTCCAACAGCTAAAGACCAAACTGTTAAAGTTTTATCCCGCACACACGTCTGACATTCCAGTCGAAGCTCTAAGTGTCTCCCTCCGTGACCACCATCCCCCTCCAAGAAACAGGTGGACAGAACAAACCAAGGCGGGAAAGCGACAGGGGCCGTTGGCACAGGGCCAGGGGGATCTA
>NZ_JBQCWY010000954.1:0-456 GCF_051956955.1 Neisseria sp. P0021.S005
ATGGGGCTGTTTTCAATGTGAATTTGACCGTCAGGCATTAGAAGTTGGAAAAATCAAATTAGATACACTTCAGGCATGCTTGCCGGATGGCACCTTAATTGATTTGCAGACCGGCGGACGCCACGTCAATGTGCGCAATATTGAAGGTCTGCCTTTACAGCAACGAAATGTTGTATTGTTGGCACTGCCCGTCTATCAGGCACATGTTTCAAATTTGGTAGATGAGAATGAAACCAAAGATACGCCCAAGCGCTTTGTTAAGAGCTTTGAGAAGGTGGAGGATATTTTCTCTACCTAGGAAACAGAGTTTGCGGTGGAGGGATTGAATCTCACCATTCGTTTCGATTTTGAACAAAATGACGACTATATTACCTGTCCTATCGGTGCAATAGAGAAAGATGAGACGGGTGCTTTTGTTTGGGCTAAAAACTATATCCCGCCATTGTTATCCCTAAC
>NZ_JBQCWY010000955.1:0-455 GCF_051956955.1 Neisseria sp. P0021.S005
CGAAAATATTAATTTCTAAACCACTCAGGCCGTCTGAACGTTGGGTTTCAGACGGCCTTATTGTTATGATGAACGATCAACAACTCCTGCGGTTCAGCCGCCATATCCTGCTTGACGAAATCGGTATCGAAGGCCAAGAAAAACTTTTAGCCGCCCATGTGCTCGTTGTCGGTTGCGGCGGGTTGGGTGCGGCGGCCTTGCCGTATCTTGCCGCCGCCGGTATCGGCCGCCTGACGATTGCCGATGCCGATACCATCGACGAGACCAACCTTCAACGCCAAATCACGTTTACCGAAGCCGACATCGGCAAAAACAAGGCTTTGGTCATGCAAGGCCGTCTGAAACAGATCAACAGCCAAACACACATTACAGCCATTGCCGAATTTCTCGATGAAGCCAGGCTTGTCGAATTGGCAAACGCCGCGGACATCATCCTCGATTGTTCCGACAATTAT
>NZ_JBQCWY010000956.1:0-453 GCF_051956955.1 Neisseria sp. P0021.S005
ACTTTATCTTCATAAGCCGGGCCGATGCCGCGACCGGTTGTACCAATTTTGCTTTTACCGCGGGAAGCTTCGCGAGCTTGGTCAAGCGCAATGTGGTAAGGCAGAATCAATGGGCAGGTCGGCGCAATTTTCAGACGGCCTTCGACGTTTTTCACACCGGCAGCATTCAATTCGTCGATTTCACCCAACAATGCTTCAGGAGAAACGACAACACCTGAGCCGATGAAGCAGTCCAAAGTCTCATGCAAAATGCCGCTTGGAATCAGGCGCAAAATGGTTTTTTTGCCACCGACGACCAAAGTATGGCCGGCATTGTGGCCGCCTTGGAAACGTACAACACCGCTGGCTTCTTCCGCCAGCCAGTCAACAATCTTACCTTTGCCTTCATCACCCCATTGGGCACCGATTACGACAACATTTTTAGCCATAGCCATCTAACCTTATTTCAGATAC
>NZ_JBQCWY010000957.1:0-453 GCF_051956955.1 Neisseria sp. P0021.S005
GGGTGGTAGTTGTGGTTTGTTTGATAGCGGCATAGATGGCGCTGATGATGGTTTCGTAGATGACGAAGCTGCTTTGCTCGGGGGCGGAAGGAACGATTTGGGCAACAATATTGCCTTGCTGCATTTTTTCGGGAAGGATTTGGGGCAGCAGGTTTTTTGCTTGGTTGAGGTATGTTTGTACGTTTTGGAGGTTTTTATCGGTTTCGACGGCACGGTCGGCGAAGAAGACGGCTGACAGCTCCAGTACCATAGGCCCTGTGCAACGCATCATGGCATCTATCCATTCGCCGACGCCTGAGTTTTGTTTGAAGTAGCGCGGATCGACGAGGTTGCAGCTGCCGGTGTAACCGATTTTGCTGTCGATCACGAGGGCCTTACGTTGGTTGCGCAGGTCGGTGCGCGTGAATAACGTACGCCAAATGCCGACAGGCAATGAGGTATGTACTTCAACGC
>NZ_JBQCWY010000958.1:0-453 GCF_051956955.1 Neisseria sp. P0021.S005
TTTAAAAGCTTGGCAATATTGCTGATAACGTTCTGCCAGTCCATATAGGATGATTGCTGTCAGCCCCCAGATGTCGTAGTGTCGGCAAGGCAGGGTGGGGAGGGCGAGGGTTTGATTGTTGTGATGAAGATGACGGTATGAGTAGTTTTGCAGGTTTAAGGTGAAGTCCAAAGGCAGATAAAAACTTTCTGCTACTTCATCGGGATTTGCTTTGGGGTTGACGGGCTGGGTGCAAATTGCCGGAACAGGCGTAACACGGTAGCCGGAAGGTGTGTCATAAAAGAGTAGCGGCGCAAAAGCCTGCAATGCGGCAATCGGAATGGCGGTTTCTTCGCAAGCTTATCTTAACGCAGTCGCCGTTAGGCTGTCGTCTTGGGCATCTCTGCGTCCGCCTGCAAAGGCGATTTGTCTGGTGTGTTGCCTTAAGGTCTCGGCCCTTTTGGTCAGTAAAAT
>NZ_JBQCWY010000959.1:0-451 GCF_051956955.1 Neisseria sp. P0021.S005
TCGGCACCGAGTTGGCACTGGCTGACTTAGCCAGCGTCGAAAAAACCATCGTCCGCGAAGAAAAACGTGCACGCTCAGGCGACAAAGACGCGCAAAAACTGGTCGATCTGTGCAAAAAACTGCTACCTCATCTGGACGAAGGCAAGCCTGTACGCTCCTTCGGCTTAGACGCAGAAGAACTCGCCATGCTCAAACCACTGTTCTTGCTGACTGCCAAACCTGCCATGTATGTCGGCAACGTTTCCGAAGACGGTTTTGAAAACAACCCGCACCTCGACCGCCTGAAAGAATTGGCTGCAAAAGAAAACGCGCCGGTTGTGGCCGTATGTGCCGCGATGGAAAGCGAAATCGCCGAATTGGAAGACGATGAAAAAGCCGAATTCCTCGCCGAAATGGGCTTGGAAGAACCGGGCCTGAACCGTCTGATTCGTGCCGGCTACGACCTCTTAGG
>NZ_JBQCWY010000960.1:0-451 GCF_051956955.1 Neisseria sp. P0021.S005
ATGGTGATGCCGTCGGAATTCAGTTTGTTGTCGCCTGCGGTGACGCTGTCAACAGTGATGTCTTTGTCCAGTTTCAGCTGTGCGCCACCTGCTACGGTTTCGCTGATGATGTTGCTGTCGCCTTTGACATTGATGGTGTCACCCAATGCGTAGTTGTTGCTGCCGGTGGTACCACCGAAGTTGATGCCTTTGTCGATATTGGCGGCGTTGTTGGCTACGTTTTGGTTGGTCGCAAACAGTTGGCTGCCGTTAACGGCATCTTTACTGTTGGCGCTGACGGCGCCATCGGCTACGTTGGTCACTTTGTTGCCGGCGGCATTGATGCCTGACTTGGTCACACTCGGGCCACCGGTAATGGTTAGGCCGTCTGAATTCAGTTTGCTGTCGCCTGCGGTGACGCTGTCAACAGTGATGTCTTGGGCCAGTTTCAGCTGTGCGCCACCGGCTACGG
>NZ_JBQCWY010000961.1:0-450 GCF_051956955.1 Neisseria sp. P0021.S005
AATACCGCTTTCAAAGCCGCCCGTAAAGCAGGGCAAATGATGATTCGCGCCGCCGGCAATCTGGATGCCGTCAAAGTAGACAGCAAAGCATTCAACGACTTCGTTTCCGATGTTGGCCGCAGCTCCTAGATGATTTTGGTGGAAGCGCTCAAAGAAGCCTATCCGCATCATAAAATCACTTGCGAAGAAGGCGGCTCCCACGTTAAAGCCACCGCCGAGTACGAATGGATTATCGACCCGCTCGACGGCACAACCAACTTCCTCCACGGCCATCCCCAATACGCCATCTCTATGGCACTCCTGCACAAATGCGTGTTGCAAGAAGCTTTGGTGTACGCACCTGAGCGCAACGACGTATACATGGCTTCCCGCGGCAAAGGCGCGTTGCTCAACGACCGCCGTATCCGCGTTTCCAACCGCATCGAATTGAACTGCTGCCTGATTGGTACC
>NZ_JBQCWY010000962.1:0-450 GCF_051956955.1 Neisseria sp. P0021.S005
GTGTTGCTGGCGGCAGGCGATACTTTCCGTGCCGCCGCGCGTGAGCAGCTTCAGGCTTGGGGCGAACGCAACAATGTGACCGTGATTTCGCAAACTACGGGCGATTCCGCAGCCGTTTGCTTCGATGCCGTTCAAGCCGCGAAAGCGCGCGGGATCGACATCGTGCTTGCCGATACAGCCGGCCGTCTGCCGACGCAGCTTCATTTGATGGAAGAAATCAAAAAAGTGAAGCGCGTGTTGCAAAAAGCCATGCCTGATGCGCCACATGAAATCATCGTCGTGCTTGATGCCAACATCGGGCAAAACGCCGTCAACCAAGTGAAAGCCTTTGACGAAGCGCTGGGTCTGACCGGCCTGATCGTGACCAAGCTAGACGGTACGGCCAAAGGCGGTATCCTTGCCGCACTTGCCTCCGACTGCCCAGTTCCTGTCCGCTACATCGGCGTAGGC
>NZ_JBQCWY010000963.1:0-450 GCF_051956955.1 Neisseria sp. P0021.S005
TTTCGCCCAACAGCGCATTCAGGCTTTCGTCATCACGGGTTTCAGCGGTTTCGTCCCAACGGGCAGTAGCGCGGACAGTATTTTCAGAAGTCGCTTCCACCACCAACATTTTCGGACTGCCCTGACCTTGAACCTGAACAATCAGCGGGCCTTCGTTTTTAAGGTTGGCAGACAATAAAGATCCGGCGGCCAGCAACTCGCCCAAAGCGCGGCGGAGGGCGACAGGATAATGTTTTTGGTTGACGATGTGTTGCCAAACCTTTTCAAGGCGGAGGTGCATACCGCGGATGGGCATATCGTCAAAGATAAAGCGTGTACGGATATCGCTGTGATTTTGTGTCATGTCAGGCTCTGAAAATAAATCAATGAATGCCGCTTATATGGTTGCAGCGGCGGATAAAGCAAGCGAAACCGCGCCCGATGTTTTGCTAGTTCGTTGGGAAACAAGGG
>NZ_JBQCWY010000964.1:0-450 GCF_051956955.1 Neisseria sp. P0021.S005
GTGCCGAGCGCGTATCCAACTTTCCATCCTAACAACTTACAATCATTCAAGCTAACGAGCTCCATCCGCGCGCCGTGGTTTCCATGCGCCAAGGTATGACCCGTGCCCAAGTCCAACTGCTGCTCGGTACGCCACTCCTGCGCGACGACTTCCATGCAGACCGCTGGGATTACACTTTCAACACCAGCCGCAACGGCATCATCAAAGAACAAAGCAACCTGACCCTGTACTTTGAAAACGATGTCCTAACACGCGCCGAAGGTGATGCCATTCAGAAATCCATCGAAGCGGTTCAAGCCGGACAAAACATCGTTCCGACCACCGAAAACAAGCCGTAATAAGGAAGCCCCATGAGTGTATTGAAGATCGCCATTGCCGGCGTGAACGGCTGCATGGGTCGCGTTTTGGTTGAAGCGGTCGAAAACCATCACGATGCAGGCCTTTACGGAG
>NZ_JBQCWY010000965.1:0-450 GCF_051956955.1 Neisseria sp. P0021.S005
GGTTTCCCCCGGAACCTTGACCTCCTCCTCCCCCAACAACCTGGGGGTTTCGTAAAACTCCCTCCCCCCGGCCGAATCGGAAACGAACAAGTGCCCAACAAACCCCCCCTGTGGCTCTGGAACAAGGGCACCGTCCTTCAAGACCGTATTCAAAACCTTCAAGAGGCCTTGGTTGATTTGGGGGAAAAAAAAAACGAAAAAGGTCGCGTCCAACACCCTCGTAAAGCTGGGGGTTTGTGGTTTATAGGTTCCTTTCAGTATGAGAAACAAACACAACCCCCCGTTTTTCCACACCCCACCGCTTTTTGAAAGAAAAGTGGGGAGAAAAAAAAAAAAACCTCTTTCTCCCCTCTTTTTTTTTTTTTTTTGTTTTGGGGTTTTGTTTTTTTCTTCTTTCTCCCCCCCCCCCCCCCCCCCCCCCCCCCCGCAACCGATAACAAGCACATGGGC
>NZ_JBQCWY010000966.1:0-449 GCF_051956955.1 Neisseria sp. P0021.S005
GGCTTGGGTTCGCAATCGCGCGGGCCGGTAACCATCGCAACATCTGAGAGCAACGCCCGCGACCGTATCCGCCGTCAACGTATCGAAGCAGGCTACCGCTACACTGGCGAAGGCCGTCTGAAAGAAGCCAACCTGACTGCCTATCAGCAAAAACTGCGTACGGAAGACGATGCCGTCGATGCGAGCATTACGCGTATGGGCACGCGCCAATTAGGTAACTCGACCCGTTATTCCGACTACGGTTTCAATCAGACCATACGCGGGCTGAACGGACGCAGCGTATGGGAATTTGACGGCGCGGTCAAACAAACCGTCGTTGCCGGCGCCGAATACAAACACACCGAGACCGCCCGTCCGCGCGACAGCCTGACAGTGGACAATCTGACCGGTGCCGTCAGCAAAGTTTATGCAGGCAGCACCTATCCGAATAAAACTTTCCCCGACAGCAA
>NZ_JBQCWY010000967.1:0-447 GCF_051956955.1 Neisseria sp. P0021.S005
GGTGACTGGAAGGCCTCGGTGACATTGTCCCAGCATCGTCCAAAGTCGTTTGCACAGTTTTGGACATCTTTAAAGGTATCCACCGCCTTTGAACCTACAATGTATACAGGTAAAGAGTTGAGTACTCCTCTAGTAATAGTTTTTCGTGGATTTTGTATTTTTTCCTTCCAGGATTTTTTTGCAAATTCCGAAGCCAAATCCTTCGCGCCTTGGGTAATGCTGCTATTTTTGGATGAGTGTAAATTGTTTCGGTAGAACACAAGGTCTGATTGGGCCTCCGGTGCAAAAACCTCCGGTCGGACAAATTGTTTGCCTTCCGTAGTGAAGAATCGCTGTTGCCTGCCATCTTCATTGAGAAAGGTCTGCCTGGCTTTTTTAAGAAAGTCTTTTGCAGGTAAATCAGTTACCTTTTCTAAAGTCAGCATCCAAAATAAATCGGTTTCTTTG
>NZ_JBQCWY010000968.1:0-447 GCF_051956955.1 Neisseria sp. P0021.S005
TGTAGCTGAAATCTTCAGGTTCCGGCAATACGGCCAACAATGCACGTTTAGCCAAGCGGCCGTGACCGATTTCACGACGTTTTGGCGCACCTACGCGACCCACTTCACCGTTAGAGTATGGTGGAAAGTTGTAGTGCAGCATGAAGCGGTCGGTGTATTCGCCGGACAGTGCATCAATGATCTGCTCGTCGCGTGAAGTGCCCAAAGTTGCAACCGCCAAAGCTTGGGTTTCGCCACGGGTAAACAGTGCAGAACCGTGAGTGCGCGGCAATACGCCGGTTTGAATGTTCAACGGACGAACAGTGCGGGTGTCGCGACCGTCGATACGCGGTTGGCCGTCCAAAATTTGGCTGCGGACAACATCGGCTTCCAAGTGTTTGAAAATGCCTTTGATTTCGTTGGCTGCCAAAGTGTCGGTTTCTTCGGTAATCAACGCTTCTTTTACAG
>NZ_JBQCWY010000969.1:0-447 GCF_051956955.1 Neisseria sp. P0021.S005
TTTCTTGGCCGTTTTGATAGAGAAACTCGGCAAGTTTTTCGTCGAGCGCGGCATCGGGAACGGAATCGGTCAGTTCGAGCAGGACGTGCCAGTTTGCATCGGTCGGCTGTTTGAGATGACTGAACTCGGAAGACAATGCCAAAGCGTAGCGGCTGATCAGCTCGAAACTGGTGAGACGTTCGGCAAAATGCCCTTGTACGGCTGTTAAAAGCTGTACGGCAGATTCGATGTCGTCCAAACCTACCCACGCGGTCGCTATGGTTTGCGGACGGGCGAAGAGTTTGAGCGTAGCGGCGGTGATAATGCCGAGCGTGCCTTCGCTGCCGATAAAGAGGTGGCGCAGGTCGTAACCGGTGGTATTTTTGTGCAGCGGTTGGAGATGGGAAACAAGTTCGCCATTGGGCAGGACGACTTCCAAACCCAATACCAAGTCGCGCATACTGCCGT
>NZ_JBQCWY010000970.1:0-446 GCF_051956955.1 Neisseria sp. P0021.S005
CATCTCCAGCTTTCCATAATAGACAAGTTATAGCCCGAATCAACAGAGCTACATTCATTTAATCGGCAGCATCGAAACATCGAAGGGATTGGTTGCCGCACTGATGGAACGGCGGCCGGCGGGGCGTTTTCGCGGCTGGCTGCGGGCGGCGAAGCTGGGGCTTTCGGCAGTGTTCGAGCTGATGGCCTGGACCGACATAACGCAGAACTTCGCGCTGCTTTTGACCTGCTGCGTACTACTCTCGGCGATGTCGGCGGTGTACGGCTGCGCGATGCTGGGTTTGTCATGCATCGTCCTGCCGCACCGCGAACGCGGTTTCGGCGGCGTGATGCAAACGATGGCCGCACGCGGCGGCAAAATGATCGGCGGCGCGCTGGTATTGGGGCTGTATCAGGAATACGGACAGACGGCGGCGGCTGGCTTTATGCTGGCGTTCAGCCTGCTGA
>NZ_JBQCWY010000971.1:0-444 GCF_051956955.1 Neisseria sp. P0021.S005
TCCCTGCCCTGTGCGCCGGCAATGCCTGCGCAGTCAAACCTGCGCCCAGTGTCGCCCGCGTCAGCGAAACCCTATTCAGCCTTATCCCCGAAGGTTTGCCACTTATCGGCGCATGGTTCAGTCATGAAGACACGCTTAAAGCCATTGAAGATACTGATGCCATGGCATTTACCGGTTCAACCCATACCGGCCGCCTGCTGGCCGCCCATGCAGGCAAACATCTGAAAAAAACCATCCTTGAACTGGGTGGCAGCAATCCGTTTATCATTCTGCCCGATGCCGATCTGCAACGCGGAGCCATCGATGCCTGCTATTCGCGCTTTCGCGATGCCGGACAATCCTGCAACGCCGCCAAGCGCATTGTTGTTACCCAAGATATTGCCGAACAACTTATTCCGCTCTTCCTTGCCGAGTGTGCCAAACTGCAAACCGGCAATCCCAAAG
>NZ_JBQCWY010000972.1:0-442 GCF_051956955.1 Neisseria sp. P0021.S005
AAACTACATCGCACTACAAAGGAACATCATCATGAATCTGTATCAAACCACTCTCTCTTGTTATAGATTTTCTCCCATCTCTGCCGCTCCCGTCGTCGCCAGCTTATTGCCAGTCGCGGCGGTCTGAAGGCTCTCAACCCGAATCCAGTTTCCGCATTCCTACAAACGTTTCGGGTTTTAAAATATCTGTATCCCCCAACAGCATTCATATACTGATTAATAAAAATTAAAAAACGTATACCTTCGCTTCAGCCTTATTGTATGTATTGTATTTGATAACTATTTGTATTTATTAATTTTAAATTTTTTAGATGGTTAATGATTGAAATTTTACAGGCCGTCTAAAAACAGTTTTTAGAACGATTGTTTCTTTTTAAACGGTTTGTTTCAAGTTGTGAAAAAACCGAGCCGTCCGATTAATACTGATGAAAAAAGTCTATAA
>NZ_JBQCWY010000973.1:0-442 GCF_051956955.1 Neisseria sp. P0021.S005
GTAATAGCCGTTGTTGCGGACACGGTTGCCATTGCCTAATGTGCTGTTGCGCTCGTCGTCCAAATCGGCGCGGTTGTGTACGAAATCGCCAAACAGGCGGGCTTCCAATGTGCCGTATTTATTCAGGTCAAACCATTGGTTTACCTCCAATTCCACGCCGTGAAGCTGGGTATCGCCGGAGCGCCAGTATTTGGTTGGCAGGCGTTGGCCGCCGTCATGTGCGGCATCTACGAGGAAGGTGTAGTCTTTAAATTGGGTTTTATACCAGCTTGCACGGAAGCGGCCGTCTTTCCAACCGATTTCTCCGTTTACCTCCCAAATGCCTGCTGTTTCCGGACGCAGTACGTCTACTCCCCAGTGTGATTCTGAAGCCATCAGGGCATAGTGATCGCCACCTGCATACAACTCGTTGACTTCAGGAGCGCGTTGTGAACGGCTGTAT
>NZ_JBQCWY010000974.1:0-441 GCF_051956955.1 Neisseria sp. P0021.S005
AAAAAACATGCACTTCGTCTCCAATGTGGACGGCTCCCAGCTGCGCGACGTATTGGCCAAAGTCCACCCGGAAACTACGCTGTTCATCATTGCGTCCAAAACCTTTACCACCCAAGAAACCCTGACCAACGCCCTGACCGCGCGTAAATGGTTCGTGGATCATGCAGGCGATGAAAGCGCCGTGGCCAAACACTTCGTGGCCGTATCGACCAACCAAAAAGCCGTTGCCGAATTCGGTATCGATACCGCCAATATGTTTGAATTTTGGGACTGGGTCGGCGGACGATACAGCCTGTGGTCGGCCATCGGCCTGCCGATGAGGCTGTATCTCGGCGAAGAAAACTTCGTCGAAATGTTCAACGGCGCGCACTTGATGGACCAACACTTCATCAACACGCCGCTAGAGCGCAACATGCCCGTCATCCTCGCCCTCATCGGCAT
>NZ_JBQCWY010000975.1:0-441 GCF_051956955.1 Neisseria sp. P0021.S005
GGGTAGTGGCATCGAGCATGGCGCGGTGTTCTTCTCTGATGTAGGTGCTGCGCTTTTCGGGATTGGTGCCGATGGCGACAATGAGTTCGTCACAGAGGGATTGGGCTTACTGTATCATCCACAGGTGGCCGAGGGTGGAGGGGTCGAAGCTGCCTGCGTACACTGCACGGCGCGGAGTGGTCGTGGTCGTTTTGGGTTGGGAATGGGGTTTGTGTACGTTCAGGATAGGGGAGTTTGCCGGTGATGTCAAAAATCAAAAAGGCCGTCTGAAATTTCCGACGGCCCTTGCGGCTTTATCAGTCGTCACCGCTACTAGAGGTGAGGATTCTCAAGAGGCTGCTGAAGATGTTGTAGATGGAGATGAAGATGGTCCTGTCTCTTATACACCTCCCCGAGCCCACGAGACTAGACCTGATCTTGTGGGCGGCGTTGCCGGATGGG
>NZ_JBQCWY010000976.1:0-441 GCF_051956955.1 Neisseria sp. P0021.S005
GTGCACTCACCGTACCTGTCTTGTTGTCGTAGCTTGAACCGCCACCCAAGTTGCTCGCTGTGCTGTTACCTAGATTGTCAGTTTTAGTGTCTGATGCCGTAGTTGCTGCATCTAATTGACCTTTGTTCACTGCATCTGTCGCCGCGGTTGCATCTGCAACGTTCTCAACTTTGTTGCCGTTCGCATCTAAGCCATTGGCAGTCACTTTGCCTGCAAATACTGGTGCATCCGCCAATTGGATATCTACCGTGTTGCCTGTGATCACTGTCTTAATGTTGCTGTTCGAGCCAGCACCCGTTAAGCCACCTGTGATGTTCAAGGTTTCACCCAACTTACGATCCACGGTTCCGCTGTTACCGGCAAAGGTAATTGGTTTAACCACTTCGTTGTTGAGGTTGGTTAAGGCATCGCCCACATTGCTTGCGCTAGCAGTTGTACCAT
>NZ_JBQCWY010000977.1:0-441 GCF_051956955.1 Neisseria sp. P0021.S005
GATGGGCGTAGTCGTTGCCAAAACCAAAGAGCTGGCGCAGCCTTTGCACAACATGATGGTGCATACCGGCGCGATTGCCGGTCCGATGGATTGTTGGCTGGTGTTGCGCGGTCTTAAACCACTGGCTCTCCGCATGCACGCCCATTGCCAAAACGCACTCGAAATCGCGCGCCGTTTGGAAGCCCATCCTGCCATTGAAAAAGTGTTCTCTCCCGGCCTGCCGTCTCACGAACATTACAAACTCGCCCAAGCACAAATGCCCAAAGGCATCGGCGGCGTGGTTACGGTCTACCTCAAAAACGAAACGCGTGAAACGGCCAATAGTGTGATTAAAAACATGAAACCGGTCAAAATGGCTTCTAGCCTTGGCGGAGTGGAAAGTTTGGTCGACCATTACTATTCCCAATCCCACAGCGGCGTGCCGGATGGTGTGAAAATGGA
>NZ_JBQCWY010000978.1:0-441 GCF_051956955.1 Neisseria sp. P0021.S005
GTCTTGACCTGTCCGGACTCCTCCATAGAAGGAGGAGTGTCTTCGGGAACCGTAAAACAGGTGCTGAATGGCTGTTGTCAGTTCGTGTCGTGAGATGTTGGGTTAAGTCCCGCAACGAGCGCAACCCTTGTCATTAGTTGCCGTCATTAAGTTGGGCACTCTAATGAGACTGCCGTTGACAAGCCGGAGGACGGTGGGGATGACGTCAAGTCCTCATGGCCCTTATGACCAGGGCTTCACACGTAATACAATGGTCGGTACAGAGGGTAGCCACGCCGCGAGGCGGAGCCAATCTCACAAAACCGATCGTAGTCCGGATTGCACTCTGCAAATCGAGTGCATGCAGTCGGAATTGCTCGTAATCGCCGGTCAGCATACTGCGGTGAATACGTTCCCGGGTCTTGTACACACCGCCCGTCACACCATGGGAGTGGGGGATAC
>NZ_JBQCWY010000979.1:0-440 GCF_051956955.1 Neisseria sp. P0021.S005
TTGCCCGGCTGGGCAGCAAGGTCACGGTCCTGGCGCGCAATACCTTGTTCTTCCGTGAAGACCCGGCCATCGGCGAGGCGGTGACAGCCGCTTTCCGTGCCGAGGGCATCTAGGTGCTGGAGCACACGCAAGCCAGCCAGGTCGCCCATATGGACGGTGAATTCGTGCTGACCACCACGCACGGTGAATTGCGCGCCGACAAACTGCTGGTTGCCACCGGTCGGACACCGAACACGCGCAGCCTCGCGCTGGACGCAGCGGGGGTCACTGTCAATGCGCAAGGTGCCATCGTCATCGACCAAGGCATGCGCACGAGCAACCCGAACATCTACGCGGCCGGCGACTGCACCGACCAGCCGCAGTTCGTCTATGTGGCGGCAGCGGCCGGCACCCGTGCCGCGATCAACATGACCGGCGGCGATGCGGCGCTCGACCTGACC
>NZ_JBQCWY010000980.1:0-440 GCF_051956955.1 Neisseria sp. P0021.S005
TTGTGGTTTTGGGGTGTGGTGGGTTGGTGTTGGGGTGTTGGGTTGTGTTGTTGGTGTGGGTTTTTGGGTGGGGTTGGTTTGTTGTTTTTGGGGTGTTTTTTGTTTGTTGGGTGGTGGTTTTTTTGTGTGGGGTTGTTGGGTTGTTGTGTTTTGTTTTTGTGTTTGTTTGGTTTGTTGGTTTTGTGGTTGGGTTGTTTTTTGTTGTTGTGTTGTTGGTCTGATTTCTGGTTGGGTTTGGGTGGTTTTTGGGTTTTTTTGTTGTTCTTTGGTGGGGGATCGTTCTGGTTGAGCTGCTTATTGTGTGTGGTTCTTGGTCTGGGTTGTGGGTTTGGGTTGGAGTTTCAGGGGTGTTGGGGTGGTATTTTGAGGACGGCTTTATAGAGACTGGCGTTTTTGTTTTGGGGTTTTTTGTTTGTTTTACGCAAGTGGCTTTGAAGTCC
>NZ_JBQCWY010000981.1:0-439 GCF_051956955.1 Neisseria sp. P0021.S005
GGCTATGAGTCTTGCCGCCACTTGCTCTTGCTTAATGTACGCGAGGTATTGGCCACAGTGACCATGCAAAATATGTGGCTCTACCGCGAACATGCGCAAACCGAAACGCGCGAAGTATTAGAGCAGCTGGTAGCCGTAATGCAGCCTTATGCCGAGCAGGGTGGACGTTTGGCAGAAGTGACCGAATATTTTGCTGATATTTTGAAAAACCGTTAATCAGGACTTTGCACCGACCATAAGGCCGTCTGAAAGGAAATTTTTTGAGCAAGCGCAATCTGTTTTCCGTCGATAAATCTTTGGAAAAGCCCGAACGCGTCCTATTGGTCGGCGTGATGTTGACGGCGGACTATTCCGGCGCAAACGAAACGCGAGAGCGCGGCTTTCAGACGGCCTTGACCGAAGCGGCAGAATTGGTGGGCGCGGCCGGCGGCGATTTGGT
>NZ_JBQCWY010000982.1:0-439 GCF_051956955.1 Neisseria sp. P0021.S005
TTTATTATTCGGTCGGTGGCGGTTTTATCGTAACAGACGAAGGGTTTGCACAAGAAGCGCAGGAAAATTCGGATGTGCCATATCCTTACAAAAACTGCGACGAGTTGCTGGCACAATGCCGTCTGAACCAGTTGAATATTTCCGAAGTCGTGTTGGCCAATGAAGCAGCGTTGGCAGGTTGCGATGAGGTGGAAGTGCGCCGCCGTGTGGCTGCCGTGGCCGATGTGATGGAAAACTGTATCAAGCGCGGCTTGGGCGCGGAAGGGCAATTGCCGGGCGGCTTGAACGTGCGCCGCCGTGCGCCGCAGTTGGCGGCCAAACTCAAAGTCCTGCGCGAGAGCGAAATCGTCAATACCCAACTTTGGCCGATGGTGTACGCCATGGCGGTCAATGAAGAAAACGCCGGCGGCGGCCGCGTCGTCACCGCACCGACCAACGG
>NZ_JBQCWY010000983.1:0-438 GCF_051956955.1 Neisseria sp. P0021.S005
GTACACCGCCGCGTGTTGTACGCGATGCACGAGTTGAAAAATAACTGGAATTCCGCCTATAAAAAATCGGCGCGTATCGTCGGCGACGTCATCGGTAAATACCACCCTCACGGCGATACAGCCGTTTACGACACAATCGTCCGCATGGCACAAGACTTCTCCATGCGTTATGTGCTGATTGACGGTCAGGGCAACTTTGGTTCTGTCGACGGCTTGGCTGCAGCAGCCATGCGTTATACCGAAATCCGCATGGAAAAAATTTCCAATGAAATGCTGGCGGATATTGAAGACGAAACCGTCAACTTCGGCCCCAACTATGACGGCCGCGAACATGAGCCGCTGGTATTGCCGACCCGCTTCCCTGCGCTGTTGGTAAACGGTTCGTCTGGTATTGCCGTCGGTATGGCAACCAATATCCCGCCGCACAATTCGGGCGAT
>NZ_JBQCWY010000984.1:0-438 GCF_051956955.1 Neisseria sp. P0021.S005
CGATTTTCCTGGTTATCCCGACTGTCGCGATGTGGTCGTCAAGTCGATGAATGTCACATTGAATCTGGCCATGGATTACGCTTTTCAAATCCACACGCCCTTGATGTATTTAACCAAAGCACAAACTTGGGCATTGGCGGATGAAATGGGTGTGTTGGGTTATATTCGCGAGCATACGCATACCTGTTATAACGGCGTGGTCGGTGGTTGTCATGAATGTCCGAGCTGTATTTTGCGCGAGCGTGGTTTGTCGGAGTATTTGAAAAGTAAAAAGGCCATCTGAATCAAGAGGGGCATATATTTCCAATAGCCAGTTGTACGAAAAGGCCGTCTTAAAAATTCATTTCAGACGGCCTTTGGCCATGTATTTTGTTCTGCTTAGAACAGCAAATCTGCCGGCTCGCTGCTTGCCGGAGCATCTTTCACAGGAGCAGAGGC
>NZ_JBQCWY010000985.1:0-438 GCF_051956955.1 Neisseria sp. P0021.S005
ATCTTGTCCGTACCTAAAGGCCAATGTGAAGCCGGTTTCTCCATCGGTATGGCCTATATGCAGACGTTCCGCCGCATTATCGCGCCACAGGCATTCCGCGTTGCCGTACCGCCTTTGAGCAACGAGTTTATCTGCTTGTTCAAAAATACCTCGCTTGCCGCCGTAGTAACGGTAACCGAGCTTTTCCGTGTTGCCCAATAGACAGCAAACCGTACTTATGACTTTTTGCCCGTTTATATCGAAGCCGCATTGGTTTATTGGTGCTTCTGCAAAGTGCTGTTTATGATTCAGGCGCGCTTTGAAAAACGCTTTGACCGCTATGTCGCCAAATAAGGAGTTGTCATGATTAAAATCCGCAGTATCCATAAAACCTTTGGCGAAAATACCATTTTGCGCGGCATCGATTTGGATGTCGGCAAAGGACAAGTGGTTGTTATC
>NZ_JBQCWY010000986.1:0-438 GCF_051956955.1 Neisseria sp. P0021.S005
TCTTTGGCATCGGCCATTTGCAGGAAGTCTTTGAAGAAGAAGGTCTGCGGATCCGTACCCCATGCCGAAGTCAAAGAATAATAGGCATAGCTTGCCGCCCAGCCGACAATCACTGCGTAGTAGATACAGATGATGACGTTGGTCAGAAAGTTCCACCAACCCACCGGCTCAAACCAACGGCCGAGGCGGCGGAAGGCCAAAGGAGGCGAACCGCGGTAACGGTGGCCGATGGCATAGGCGAGCAGCAACAGTGGAATACCCGCCGTCAACAGCGCAACCAAATAAGGGAGGACGAAAGCACCGCCGCAGTTGTCGAAGGCGATGTAAGGGAAACGCCAAATGCTGCCTAAGCCCACGGCCGAGCCGATGGCGGCAAACATAAAGGCACGGCGACTGCTAAACGTCGCGCGTTCGCTGGATTGAGAATTTGACACGATG
>NZ_JBQCWY010000987.1:0-437 GCF_051956955.1 Neisseria sp. P0021.S005
CCGCTGTATTAAGATTTTGAATTGCTGTATTTAAATCAGTTAAATTAGTTGACAGGGTTGACAACTGTGCTTGCTGTTCTTCAGATAAACTTGTTGCTGTAGCCATTTGACTGAGCGCTGTCGACAACGAATCTGCACCTGTAACTAAGGTATTCATGGCCTCTGCTCCTGATACAAATTGACCTGCAGCAGAATTAACAGCCTCAGAGTTCGCGTTTAACTGTGACAAAGCACCTGACAAAGTTGACACACCTGAAGTATAGGCAGATGCGCCTGAACTCAAGGTATCAACACCTGTAGCCAATGTTTGTGTAGATCCAGCAAGAGTTCCTAAGCCATTTGATAAGGTCTGACTCCCTGACTGAAGTGCGCCTGCACCTGCATATAATTGACTAGCCCCACTCGCTGCAGTTCCCATACCACCCTGAAGTTGAGAC
>NZ_JBQCWY010000988.1:0-437 GCF_051956955.1 Neisseria sp. P0021.S005
TTCATGGCTGGTACCGGAACGCTCTGGGCAGCAGCGCCAGTCTGGCCTGCTGCAGGCGTAGCCGAGGCAACCATTGTCGGGGTAGCTGGTGCCGGGTTCGATTGCGGCGCCGTGGCCGGCTGGTTAGCCGAAGGGCGAGGGCCACGCAGCGCCGAGGCGGTTGCGGTGGTCGCTGGCGAAGACGACGTCACCTGCTGCGCCTTCTTCTCCATCAGCGCGGCATATTCCGTTTCCTTCATCAGTTTGCCGGCCTTCAGCGCCGAGCCCGTCGGGGCATAGGCGGGTTCGCGGCCCTTGCGCTTTTCGGCCACCAGCGCCTTGCGCTCGGCTTCGCTCGGGTCGTACCAGGCCATGCCTTCATATTTCTTCATCGCCTTTTCATAGGCGAGATCGTAAGTCTTCTCATAGCTCGAAAGCGCGCTGACAAGTGCGGGCGG
>NZ_JBQCWY010000989.1:0-437 GCF_051956955.1 Neisseria sp. P0021.S005
TGTATTTGGGGTCTGCGTTTCGCTTGTGGGTAGTTATGATGCGCTGGTAGATGTTGTTGGCGGCTTTTCTGGCGGCGTTGATTTGTTTGTTGTTGTGGTTCTGTTTGGGTGGTGGGGTTATTAGGTTGGTGGTGTGTTCGTGTGGGGTTGGGGGGGTGGTGGTGGTGGTGGGTGTTGTGGCGTTGGGTGGGGTGTTTGTGGTGTGGTTGTTGTGGGTGGGGGGGGGGGTGGGGGGGTGGGGGGGTGGTGTTGTGTAAGGAAGGCGGTTTTTTGTCTCCCCCCCCCCCCCCCCCTCCTTTTTTTTTTTTTTTTTTTTGGTTGTGTGGGGGTTTTTGGGTTGTGTTTTGGGTTTTGTGTTTTTTTTTTCTGTGTTTTTTTTTTTCTCCTCCCCCCCCCCCCCCCCCCCCCCCCGGTACTCTAACCAACTGAGCTACCAC
>NZ_JBQCWY010000990.1:0-436 GCF_051956955.1 Neisseria sp. P0021.S005
TTTATCGGGCGCAACCCGAATATCGAGATGCTCGCCGCGATAGTCGAAAACCAAACGCCAAGCGTGCAAAAACAGATGTCCCGCCTCATCGCCGCCATACAGCGTATCGCCCAAAATCGGACTGCTTATGCTTTTCATGGCCACGCGCAGCTGATGGGTTTTGCCGGTAAACGGTTGCAACACAAACATGCGCAAACCGGGCTTCAGGCTTTGGCTGCTGAAACGGGTAACGGCAAAATTATCCTCGTCTCGCGTCAGCTTCCATGTACCGCGCCGCGAACGCGCTATACCGCCTTTCACCCAGCCCTGCTTTTTCGCCGGCTTGTGCGTACTGAGTGCCAAATACGTTTTACGCATAGTTTTCTCTGCAAACTGTGCTGACAAAGCCGCCGCGCTGTCGCGTTTGAGCGCAAACAGCAACAGGCCGCTGGTGGTC
>NZ_JBQCWY010000991.1:0-436 GCF_051956955.1 Neisseria sp. P0021.S005
CGTCAGACACATCAAGTCAAAATTGACCATCTCATCATCGGCTCCGATGCGCCCGTTGTTGTGCGATCTATGACCAATACCGACACCGCAGATGCAGAAGCAACAGCCCGACAGGTCAAAGAGTTGAGCGATGCCGGCTCAGAAAGGGTCCGTATCACGGTTAATACTCCTGAAGCGGCTTCCAAAGTAGCCGAAATCCGCAGCCGCTTAGACGATATGGGCTACACCACGCCCCTGATCGGCGACGTCCATTTCAATGGCGAACGCTTATTGGCCGAATGTCCTGAGTGCGGCAAGGCCCTGTCTAAATACCGCATCAACCCAGGCAATGTCGGTAAAGGCGCAAAAGGCGATCAGAAATTTGCCTTTATGATTCGTACAGCGGCAGAAAACAATAAAGCCGTACGCATCGGTGTGAACTGGGGTTCGCTTGATC
>NZ_JBQCWY010000992.1:0-436 GCF_051956955.1 Neisseria sp. P0021.S005
GTCAACACCTGCACCGCCGATTTGGCCGTATTTCAACGCCGCAAACAAAGCGGCTTCATCGCCCAAGCCGCCGCGCCCGCAGTTGGTGAGGATGGCGCCGGGTTTTATTTGTTGCAATTCGGCTTCGCCTATCATGTTTGCCGTTTGCGGTGTGAGTGGACAATTAAGCGACACGACCTCGGCGGAGCGGATGGCTTCGTCAAAGGAAACATAGCCGTAGCGGACGCTTTGGGCATTTTTATGTTCGGCGAACACGACATTCATTTTGAGAGCCTGAGCATAAGTTGCCAGTGTTTGACCGATATTGCCGCGACCGAAAATCGCCAGCGTTTTGCCGGTCAAATCGCGCATCGGTGCGCCGAGGTAGCAGAAAAACGGCGAGTTTTCCCAAAAGCCTGCCGCAACGTCGCGCTGGTAGGCAGGCAGGTTGCGCATC
>NZ_JBQCWY010000993.1:0-435 GCF_051956955.1 Neisseria sp. P0021.S005
GGCGCTGCTGGCGAAAAAGGCGAAAAAGGTGACACTGGCGCCGCTGGCGAAAAAGGCGAAAAAGGTGATACCGGCGCTGCTGGCGAAAAAGGCGAAAAAGGCGACACTGGTGCCGCAGGTGCAGATGGCGAAAAAGGTGATACCGGCGCTGCTGGCGAAAAAGGCGAAAAAGGTGATACCGGCGCCGCTGGCGAAAAAGGCGAGAAAGGTGACACTGGTGCCGCTGGCGAAAAAGGCGAAAAAGGTGATAACGGCGCTGCTGGCGAAAAAGGCGAAAAAGGTGATACCGGCGCCGCTGGTGAAAAAGGCGAAAAAGGTGACAACGGTGCCGATGGCAAAAAGGGCGAAAAAGGCGATACAGGCGACGCCGGCGAAAAAGGATAAAAAAGTGAGACCGGTGACAGCGGCGGAGACGGCGGTAATGGCAATGGTGTT
>NZ_JBQCWY010000994.1:0-434 GCF_051956955.1 Neisseria sp. P0021.S005
GTTAGGTTCGGATACCGGCGGTTCTATCCGCCAGCCAGCATCGCATTGTGGCATTACCGGCATCAAGCCGACTTACGGTACGGTTTCACGCTTTGGTATGGTTGCTTATGCTTCCAGCTTTGCCCAAGCCGGTCCTATGGCGCAAACGGCCGAAGACTGCGCGATTTTGTTGAACGCCATGGCCAGCTTTGACGAGCGCGATTCCACCAGCTTGGAGCGCGACAAAGAAGACTACACCCGTGATTTGGCCAAGCCGCTCAAAGGTTTGAAAATCGGTTTGCCTAAAGAATATTTCGGCGAAGGCGCGGATGCCGATGTTCAGCCGGCCTTGCAAAGCGTTATCGATTTGCTCAAAGCTCAAGGCGCAGAGACTGTTGAAGTTTCCCTGCCGCAAACATCATTGTCGATTCCTGCTTATTACGTTCTCGCCTCTG
>NZ_JBQCWY010000995.1:0-434 GCF_051956955.1 Neisseria sp. P0021.S005
TTCGCCGGATGTTGCGGCCAGATGGCTGCGGCTTTTGAGCATGCTGGCGTTGATTTTGCGCATTTTAATCATGTTTTGCTCCAAGCGCTCGCGCGTCATGCGCGTGCCGTTGCTGATTTCGGCAATCAGTTTGGCGCAGGCGTTTAGGTTGTCGGCAAGCATGAAGCGCCACAGCAGGGTGGAGCGCAGGTGCAGGAGTTTGGCGGCGGCAATGGCGATGGCTGCACCAATCAAAACGTTCATGGCGCGCATCAGGCCGCTGTCGAGCCAGTGGTGGCTGCTGTCGCCGATGAGCATGCACATGGTCAAACCGGCAAGCATTGCGACATAGCCGTTTTTGCCGACCGCAGACCAACCGGCCACTGCGCTGGCGGCACCGATAATCAGATAGAAGAAAACGTCATCTTGCAAATAATGTTGGTTCAACCATAAAA
>NZ_JBQCWY010000996.1:0-434 GCF_051956955.1 Neisseria sp. P0021.S005
GTGGGGGGGGTGGGGGGTGGGGGTTGGTTGGGGTGGTGGGGGGGGTTTTGTTGTTGGGGGTGGGGTGTTGGGGTGGGGGTGTTGTTTGGTGGGGTTGGTGGTGTGGTGTGGTGTTTTTGGGTTTGTTGGTGTGTTTGTGGGGGGTGGTTGTTTGGTGTGGGGGGGTGGTTGGTGGGGTTGGTGTTGTTTTGGGTGGTGGGGGGTGTTGGTGTTTGTTTGGTTGTTGTGGGGTTGGGGTGGGTGGTGTTGTTGTTGTGTGTTTGGGGGTCGTTTGGGGTTGTGGCTGGTGTTGTGTGGTGTGGGGTGTTGGGTTGGTTTGTGCTGGTGATGTGCGGGGGTGTGAGGGTGGTGGTAGTTGTTGGTGTGTGGGTGGGCTGTGGTTGTTTGGTTGTTTGTGGGGTGTGGGGGGTTGTTTTGTTTTTTTTGTTTGTGTT
>NZ_JBQCWY010000997.1:0-433 GCF_051956955.1 Neisseria sp. P0021.S005
GGCTCCATGCCTTCGATGGTCAGCTCTGACAATTTACGGCCGATGTATTTTTCGATTTTGTGTACTTTGACGTATTCGTTTACTTCGGCAAAAGTAATCGCAATACCGGTACGGCCAGCGCGACCAGTACGGCCGATGCGGTGAACGTAGTCTTCAGCCTGTTTCGGTAAGTCATAGTTGATAACGTGGGTAATTGTCGGTACGTCGATACCGCGTGCGGCTACATCGGTGGCAACCAAAATTTTGCAGCGGCCTTTGCGCAAGTCCATCAGCGTACGGTTACGCCAGCCTTGCGGCATATCGCCATGCAGACAGTTAGCGGCAAAACCTTTTTCGTACAGTTCATCCGCGATAACTTCGGTCATGGCTTTAGTGGATGTAAAAATCACGCATTGATCGATATTGGCATCGCGCAAGATGTGGTCGAGTAGGC
>NZ_JBQCWY010000998.1:0-433 GCF_051956955.1 Neisseria sp. P0021.S005
TGCCAATTCTGTGCTAAAGCTAAAAAAGCTCTGCAAGACAAAGGCTTCTCTTACGAAGAAATCGTATTGGGCAAAGATGCAACTGTTACTTCCGTACGCGCTATTACCTGCAAGATGACTGCTCCTCAAGTATTCATCGGCGGTAAATACATCGGCGGTAGCGAAGACTTGTAAGCTTACTTGGCTAAAAACTAATCGCCTGTATGCTTTAGACGGTTTAAACATGCCGTCTGAAAGATAAAATATAGAGTTATTCAGACGGCGTTTACAATTCGGCGTTCTGAATAACTCTATATTCGCAAGTAGAATTTGAGATTATGGTTTTAAATCGATATTTAGGTATTGGCTATTGATTTTTAAATTTTGATAGTTTGTGAAGTTTAGGCCGTCTGAAAACGGATAACCTGATGGCAATATCGGTTTGGATATAGGC
>NZ_JBQCWY010000999.1:0-433 GCF_051956955.1 Neisseria sp. P0021.S005
TGGGTATTCAGCTCCAAAATCAAAGCCGCATTCGGTATTTCCAACCCTGATACCGTTATTGCCCTGATTGCCGCCGTTGCCGTCGTCGCATTCGGCGTGGCGCAATGGAAAGAAGTTGCCCGCAATACCGACTGGGGTGTATTGATGCTCTTCGGTGGCGGTATCAGCTTGAGCGCGTTGCTGCCATCTTCCGGCGCATCTGAAGCATTGGGTAAGCAAGTTGCTTCCACGTTCTCCCACTCTCCTGCATTGCTGGTGATTTTCGTGGTTGCCACTTTCATCATCTTCCTTACTGAGTTCACCAGTAACACGGCTTCCGCCGCCCTGCTTGTGCCTATTTTCGCCAGCATTGCCGCGCAAGTGGGTCTGCCGGAACAAGTCTTGGTATTCGTCATCGGTGTCGGCGCATCTTGTGCCTTCATGTTGCCGGTTG
>NZ_JBQCWY010001000.1:0-433 GCF_051956955.1 Neisseria sp. P0021.S005
CGGTAAACCACTACGACAGAAGGAAAATCATGTCGTAGTGGCGAAACACATTAGAATTTATAAGTGCCACGGGCGAAGTAGGTACGACCAGTTGGATCGCTGAAGCGAGGGTCATAACCATACTGGAAGTTAGTGACTGTATTGGAAACCGTTGGATCTTCATCAAACAGGTTTTTGATACCAAGTGTTAAATCTAGGTTTTTAAAACCTTTGTAAGTCCCAGCAACGTTATAAACGGTATAGTCACTTACACGAGGATTCTTATAGCCATCGGCTAGATTGTCAGAGTTTTGATCTTTGTACCCACTTGTGAATTGTTGCTGGAAGTTCAGAGACCAATTTTCGTAGTACCAATTTAGGTTTGCAACATGCTTCCAGCGAATCGTTGGCCCACCATTACTGATCGTGCTATTATCTTTATACGCCCCTAGGT
>NZ_JBQCWY010001001.1:0-432 GCF_051956955.1 Neisseria sp. P0021.S005
GTTCAACGCCGACCCCGAGTACACCCGCCAATACGAAACCGGCGTTAAAAGCAGTTGGCTAGACGACCGCCTCAGCACTACGTTGTCTGCCTACCAAATAGAACGCTTCAATATCCGCTAACGCCCCGACGCGCAAAATGATCCCTACACTTGGGCAGTCGGCGGTAAACACCGTTCGCGTGGCGTGGAATTGTCCGCCATCGGGCAAATCATTCCCAAAAAACTCTCTCTGCGCGGTTCGTTGGGCGTGATGCAGGCGAAAGTCGTTGAAGACAAAGACAATCCCGACCGAGTGGGCATTCATTTGAATAACACCCGCAACGTTACCGGCAACCTGTTTTCACGCTACACCCCAACCGAAAACCTCTCTGGCGAAATCGGCGTAACCGGTACGGGCAAACGCTACGGCTACGATTAAAGAAGCAAAGAAGT
>NZ_JBQCWY010001002.1:0-432 GCF_051956955.1 Neisseria sp. P0021.S005
GGATTACTGCGCCAATGAAGCACGCGACGCGAAAATCGACGTTGCTATCTCCAATTCCTTCGGTTTTGGCGGTACCAACGGCACATTGGTATTCAAACGCTTTACAGGCTGAATATAGGTTCTAAACCAGATTGGAAAGGCCGTCTGAAACTTGGTTTCAGACGGCCCTTATATTGTCCGTATTATAAATATTGTTGATAATCTATATCATTTATAGAATAATATGGTTGCGTCTAAAATTTGTCTGAGTTTTTCGGATAAATAGTCTAACCATATTCTACATCAGGAGTAAGCGATGAAACGCATCGGTATTTTGACATTGGCCGCTTTGGCTGCCATACCTGCATTTGCGGCTGATTTCGGCCATGAACAAGCATTAACCATAAACGGCAAACCTGCTTATCTGGCAGAAACATCGGCCCGTATTTTGGC
>NZ_JBQCWY010001003.1:0-431 GCF_051956955.1 Neisseria sp. P0021.S005
AGTTATAGCACTATGATGATTTTAAAGAGTTTAAATCAAAAATCGACCCATCAACGTTACTCAAAACCCCATCGTAAACCGTCCAATCTCAAAGAGTCTTTAAAGATGGTTACAACCGGATTTGGCTTTTCACTGTTGATACAAAGCTTATAGATGACCTAACGGATTGTAAAACACACTAAAATGATCTCCAAAGGCACCCTTATCGTTTGAGTTTTGCTGATACTGCCCAAGCCCTATTAAGCCGACAGCCCATATCAGACAAATCATGATTGCCAACCTGACAATCAGGCGCTGTTTGTGCGGCATAAGGCTACATAACCAATCCGCACATAGAAGCATACCTGACATCACCCAAACCACGTACCCCCAACCAAATACACCAGGCAACACAAATATCGACCCCGGTATCATCAGGATTAACATTAAAC
>NZ_JBQCWY010001004.1:0-431 GCF_051956955.1 Neisseria sp. P0021.S005
GGGTTGGCGTAAGGAGTAAAAAATGCATGTTGTCGTTCTTCCATCGTGGTATCCGAAATCCGAAACGGATGTGGACGGGATTTTCTTCCGTTTGCAAGCTCAAGCTTTGCAGCGCAAAGGCTTGAAAGTAGGGGTCATTGCACCTTTGTTCCGCTCGTTGCGGACGGAGTGGAAAAGTGTTTTGACCGGACCTTATGGAATGCGGCATCACCGGCAGGGCGGTTTGAATACTTATGTTTACGACAGCATGTATTTTTTCCCGCATTGCCCCGTCGTCGATATCGACCGTATCCGTTGGGTAAGGGCGGGCATGAAGGCTTTTAAGCGGTATGTGGCAGAAAACGGCAAGCCTGATATCCTCCATGCGCATACGATGAATGTCGGTGGCGTTTTGGCGCATGAAATTTCTAAGAAATACGGTATTCCTTATG
>NZ_JBQCWY010001005.1:0-430 GCF_051956955.1 Neisseria sp. P0021.S005
GTTCTCCTCAGTTCCGGTGATATCGGCCGTTATCTTTTCGTGCTGATCGGCTTCTCGCTGCTGGGCCTGTCCTTCGGTCAGGCGGGTGGCGCGCTCGCCTCCCGCTTCAGCCGCGAGTACCGCTACACCGGCGCATCTTTGACCTCGGACATTTCCTGGCTGATCGGTGCCGGCTTCGCGCCGCTCGTGGCGCTCGGATTTTCGTCCAAATTCGGCCTTTTCGCGGTCGGCATCTACCTCATGTCGGGCGCCCTGTGTACGCTTATTGCCCTCTGGTTTAGCCGCACGCTCGAAATGCCGTCTGACTGATCTGGGCAATTTAAAAAACTCCTTAAGCAGTCACGCCGCGGAATCCTTTCGGATTTCGCGGCGGTTTTGTTTTTTTATTGCGCCGGATCGATTTTAATCTTGACTTTCCTAATCATGAAAT
>NZ_JBQCWY010001006.1:0-430 GCF_051956955.1 Neisseria sp. P0021.S005
CCCGGCGGCGTCGGCCCGATGACGATTGCCACTTTGTTGGAAAACACGCGTACACGCGGCCTCATTGCACGACTAACCGCCGTCATTAAATTAGGCCGTCTGAACATGGTTTTTCAGACGGCCTGACCTGTTTTTTGTTTTTTTACCTTATCGGCTTCACATGTCCTTACTCGCGTCCCACACCGACAACCCGACTTTCCGCAACGCTTCCTATATCCTGATGGGTTTGGCCTTGCTGATTGTCTTGCACTACCATCTGCTGCCGCTGCTGCTGTCGGTTATCCTGACCTATATCTCTATTACGCACACCAACGGCTTCAGCCTCAAACTCCGCCGCCGTGTTTTACCGCGCAACACGCGGCTGCATAAATCGCTCAATGCGCACAACATCAACCTGATTTCCACCACGCTGACGCTGGCCATCGTGGTC
>NZ_JBQCWY010001007.1:0-430 GCF_051956955.1 Neisseria sp. P0021.S005
TCGATCCACTCGGCGGCAAAACTCAACTGATCAATTTCCGCGGCCATACGCCCGGCAATGGCGGCCCCATTCGGGCTGTCAGATTCATCCCCCAGACGTGCTGCTTCTGCATTGCTGGCCACGGCGATACGCTCTGCATTGGGCAGGTTGCGGCCAAGACAGTCGCTGCATTGCGCAAAGGCTTGGGCATGGGCGAAAACTTTGGTAATGCCGCCGATTTCGTGGCTGTCTTTACGCAGCAGGTTGTGATGAATGCGGACACCCACTTCGCCACAGGCTTTTAACGCGGTTACTGCTAACAAATCCCAAGTGCGCCCCACCGAGCCTTCGGTCGAGTTTTCTACCGGCGCCACCAAACAATCGGCTTGGCGCGTTTCAACTTGTTTGAAGCAATTGTCGCTGGTGGTACACGCCATGGTGTGTGTGGTGT
>NZ_JBQCWY010001008.1:0-430 GCF_051956955.1 Neisseria sp. P0021.S005
AACCGAAGGCAAACGGAAAATCTTAAATCCGAAAATGGCCGATCCCCTGCATGCTTATGCAATGCCCGGTTTTGCCGATTTGGACTTGCGGTCCTGCCTAGATGAAGCTGTTTTATTGCAGCCAGTCAATGTGGATCTCATGCCGACCGGTTTGGCGGTGCATTTGGCCAACCCGGCGTATGCAGCCTTCTTGTTGCCGCATTCCTTCTTGGGTCATAAGCACAGTATTGTTTTGGGCAATTTGGTCGGTTGGATTGGCTCGGATTATCAATGCGAATTGAAGGTTTCTCTGGGGAACCGTGGTAAAGAAGCGTTTACCATCGAGCCGATGGAGCGCATCGCGCAAGTGGTGATTGTGCCAGTTGTCCAAGCTGCGTTTAAAGTCGTGGACGAGGTTGCCGCCAGCGAGCGTGGTGAAGGCGGATTCGGC
>NZ_JBQCWY010001009.1:0-429 GCF_051956955.1 Neisseria sp. P0021.S005
ATCTTTATCTGGGTTTTCGCTTTCCAAGAACAGCAATTGCGCAACAACCAGATTGGCAGATTCATCTGTCACCGGGCCGACCAAGAAAACGATGCGCTCTTTCAAAAGGCGTGAGTAGATGTCGAATGCGCGCTCGCCGCGACCGCTTTGTTCGATAACGGTAGGGACAAGGTAGTTATTGAAATCGAAGGACATTTTTGTCTCCTGTTAATGATGGAAAAGCACCAAAGCCATTTAAAGCGCTTCGGTGCTTTTGATTGTCTATTTCAGACGGCCTTGGAGCAATTAAGCTTGTGCGCCCATTACTTCGTCAAAAGACAGCGCTTTTTCGGTTACTTTAGCTTTGCTCAGAACGAAATCAACAACGTTGCTTTCTACTGCCAAAGAAGTCGGGCCTTGCAGGCGGGAAGGCTCTGCGTAGTACCAGTC
>NZ_JBQCWY010001010.1:0-397 GCF_051956955.1 Neisseria sp. P0021.S005
CACTTAGGGCAAGGGCAACAGCCAATGATAAGGCTGCTTGGGAAAAAGGTTTCGTCTTCATAAAAAATCTTTCGGGTAACAGCATTTCAGACGGCCCTAAACTAATAGGCCGTCTGAAACATAATCAATCCTGAGCCAGCGCATCAATCGGGTTGAGCTTGGACGCCTTGTTGGCAGGCATAAAGCCGAACGCGACGCCGATGGCGGTGGAGCAGACGACTGCGCCGATGACGGAAGTCATGGAAATGCTCATTGGGAAGTCGGTAACAAAATAGTTGACCACCAGACTGATGCTTGCGGACAGCAATACACCGGACAGGCCGCCGATGATACAGATTAAGACGGCCTCAATCAGGAACTGTTGCAAAATATTGTTGCCTGTCTCTTATCCCCATCT
>NZ_JBQCWY010001011.1:0-429 GCF_051956955.1 Neisseria sp. P0021.S005
TTTTTGGTGTCCGCATGGTCTTGGGCGGCGGTTTGGAGGTTGGCTTGAGTGTTGTTCGTGTTTGTTGGGGGGGTTTGTGTGTGTGGGTGGTGGCTGGGGGGGTTGCGTGGGTTTGGGTTGTTGGGGGGGTTGTTTTTGTTTTGGTTGTGGTGTGGGGTGTTGTTGTGGTGTGGTTTGTTGTTGGTGTGTGTGTTGGGTTTTTTGTTTTTGTTGGGGCGTTGGTTTGGGTTGGGTGTGTTTTGGGTGCGGTTGTTGTTGGGTTGGTTCGGGCTGGTTTTGTGGTTGTCTTTGTTGGTGGTTTTTTTGGTTTTGGTGTTGGCGGGGTTGGGTGTTGTGTTTTTGGGGTCCGTGTTGTTTGTGGTGGTGGACGTGTTTTTGGTTGGTTGTGTGGGGCTGGCTTGTGTGCTGGTTGTGCTTTGTGTGTTATGC
>NZ_JBQCWY010001012.1:0-424 GCF_051956955.1 Neisseria sp. P0021.S005
TCGCGTTATTCGTGGGCCGAACTCACGCCGCACACCGGCCGCAAACACCAACTCCGCCGCCATATGAAACACATTTTCCACCCCATCGTCGGCGACACCAACTACGGCGATTTGCGCCAAAACCATGCCGTTGCCGAACATATCGGCACGCAACGCTTAATGTTGCACGCGCAGAGCCTCAGTTTTCAAAGCATAGAAGACGGTAGTCGGATGACCGTACAAGCGCCGATAGACAACGACTGGCAGCTTTGGATGGAAAAATTTAAAACCGAGGCCGTCTGAAAACCCGAACCGTACATTTTCAGACGGCCCGGTCATGGAAAAAAACAGGCAAATCCCTTACAATACGCCCCTAAAATTTTGAAAGAACACAAGAATCATGGAAGCCGAAGTAATCAACCAGCTTAACAACACCCTAAACGAC
>NZ_JBQCWY010001013.1:0-416 GCF_051956955.1 Neisseria sp. P0021.S005
TCTCCTTGAAGAATAGATGTTGTAAATAAAATTCAATCGATGGAATATTGTTCCATCTTGCATAGCTGTTTCAAATTAAGAATAATATTGCACCAAGACAACCATACTCTAATTTCAAACAACGAAAGGAAAATCATGCAAAAACGTATTGACGAAATTCAAAGCAAATACCGCGAATGGTGCGAATTACTGCCGCAACTGGAAGCAGATATCGCCCGCTGGAAACATGCTGCAAGCCTTATGCAGGACATGGATGAATTCTATACCAACGAATACCAAGCATGCCATCAAGCCATTGAAGAAGGGGCAGATGTTGATTTGCGTACACAGGGCGAATACAGCATTATGAGCGAAGATGCCCTATGGAACGCACTGGGGGAATTTCATCAACTGGCTTGGGAACACCTGCGCTCAAG
>NZ_JBQCWY010001014.1:0-412 GCF_051956955.1 Neisseria sp. P0021.S005
CATTGCCGTTGTCTTTAACGTCGGCTTCAGCATTCTTACCGTCTTCACCTTTAGCACCAGTATCACCCTTAGCTGCAGCTTTACCGTCTTTAACGATGGTAGTAGTGGTGTTACCGTTACCGTCTTTAATGGTCACAGTATGAGTGCCGTCGCCGTTGTCTTTAACGTCGGCTTCAGCATTCTTACCATCTGCACCAGTTGCACCGGTAGCACCAGTTGCACCGTCTTTAATGATGGTAGTAGTGGTATTACCGTTACCGTCTTTGATGGTTACAGTGTGAGTGCCATTGCCGTTGTCTTTAACGTCGGCTTCAGCATTCTTACCGTCTTCACCTTTAGCACCAGTATCACCCTTAGCTGCAGCTTTACCGTCTTTAACGATGGTAGTAGTGGTGTTACCGTTACCGTCTTT
>NZ_JBQCWY010001015.1:0-409 GCF_051956955.1 Neisseria sp. P0021.S005
GATTTATTGGAAAAGCGCAGTTTAATCCCAAAGGAATCCCGCCTCTTAAAAGAAATCTTGCAAGAGCAACAGGAAATCCAATCATAACTTAGGAAAAACAAATGAACTTGATTCAACAATTAGAGCAAGAAGAAATCGCTCGCTTGAACAAAGAAATCCCTGAATTCGCTCCAGGCGACACCGTTGTCGTATCTGTACGCGTAGTTGAGGGTTCTCGCAGCCGTCTGCAAGCATACGAAGGTGTTGTTATCGCTCGCCGCAACCGTGGCCTGAACAGCAACTTCATCGTTCGCAAAATCTCTAGCGGCGAAGGTGTAGAACGTACTTTCCAACTGTACTCTCCTACCGTAGAAAAAATCGAAGTTAAACGCCGTGGTGACGTACGTCGCGCCAAACTGTACTACTTGCG
>NZ_JBQCWY010001016.1:0-375 GCF_051956955.1 Neisseria sp. P0021.S005
TTCCGAGAGTATTTCCCCAATTTTGTCGGCGAACCCAAATCCAAAGATATTCTGAAACTGCGCCTGTACGAGCAACAACACGGCAAATGCCTGTATTCGGGCAAAGAAATCAACCTAGGCCGTCTGAACGAAAAAGGCTATATCGAAATCGACCATGCCCTGCCGTTCTCGCGCACATGGGACGACAGTTTCAACAATAAAGTGCTGGTATTGGGCAGCGAAAACCAAAACAAAGGTAATCAAACCCCTTACGAATACTTCAACGGCAAAGACAACAGCCGCGAATGGCAGGAATTTAAAGCGCGTGTTGAAACCAGCCGTTTTCCTCGCAGTAAAAAACAACGGATTCTGCTGCAAAAATTCGACGAAGACGGC
>NZ_JBQCWY010001017.1:0-347 GCF_051956955.1 Neisseria sp. P0021.S005
TGGCCGAAACCGAATTGCGCCAGATACGGAGAGGCTTTATCGATACCCATTTCGTAACCCAAACGGTAGAAGAAGGTATCTGAGGATACTTGAATGGCTTTGCTCAAGTTGGCCGAGCCGTGACCGCTGCGGACGGAGTCGCGGAAGATATGGCGGCTGCCGGGTATGCTCCATGCGCCGGGAGCGGGGACGATGGTGTTTTGAGTGATTTTGCCGCTTTCCAACAAAGCCATGCCCATAAAGGGTTTGAATGTAGAACCCGGCGGATAAAGGCCTTGGGTAACGCGGTTGATCAAAGGCTTTTTCCAATCGTCATTCAGCATTTTCCAAGTGTCGCTGTCGATGCC
>NZ_JBQCWY010001018.1:0-331 GCF_051956955.1 Neisseria sp. P0021.S005
ACCATTTGCTCTTCCGTCAGAATGTCGCTGACTACATTATTGCGCGGGTAGTAGTGCAAATCCAAAAGGGGATAGCTGAATACGCGCGCAACTAACTCCCCCAAAGCTTTAGGGGAGATGATGCCGTCTGAAAACAGGTTGGGCAGGATTTCTTTGCCTGATTGTAAAAGGTTGTTGTAATGTTCCGCTTGTTGATTTGAGATGGTCTGGCTTTGAACCAAAACACGCAATAATCCGACACTCATTTTATTTTCCGTTTCTTGTGCAGTTTTCCCTTTAATTTAGAGGAAAGCCGTATTATTTTATCATTATTATGATTAAAGCATATATT
>NZ_JBQCWY010001019.1:0-330 GCF_051956955.1 Neisseria sp. P0021.S005
TACCTGAAACCGTCAAACTGCCCCAAACGTCTGTATCGATATGATTTTATTGTTTGGCGTCAAATGAAAATAAATAGGGCTTTTGCGTGTAGTCGGATAGTTCATTAAAATGGTAAGAGAGAGGCTTTTCAGACGGCCTGATGGATGTATCAAAAGGCCGTCTGAAAAGTTTTGATTTGATTGTTTACCTGATACAGGAAGATTTTTATGAAACAGGCGGTTGATCCTTATGCGAGTTTCCGTGAACTGACGCTGCGGGGGATGATACTCGGCGCGTTGATTACGGTGATTTTTACGGCATCCAATGTGTATTTGGGCTTGAAGGTGGGC
>NZ_JBQCWY010001020.1:0-307 GCF_051956955.1 Neisseria sp. P0021.S005
CAGATGTTGCCGGTTTTCCTTACTGTCGTAGCCTTTGTCGGCATAGACGGTCGTACCTTTGGATAGGCCTTCCAACAAAGGCAACAGGTGTTTGCATTCATGGGCATTGGCAGGGGTAATGTGCAGTTTCTCAATATAGCCTTCCGCATCGGTACGGGTATGTTGTTTGTAACCGAGTTTGTAGAGGCCGCTTTTCTTTATCCAACGGGCATCGCTGTCTTTACTCGGTGTGGTTTGGCTGCTGACTTGTCCTTCTTCATCGACTTCTATGGCCTGACGCTGTTTGCTGCCGGCGGTCTGAATAATG
>NZ_JBQCWY010001021.1:0-287 GCF_051956955.1 Neisseria sp. P0021.S005
ACATTGATGGTGTCACCCAATGCGTAGTTGTTGCTGCCGGTGGTACCACCGAAGTTGATGCCTTTGGCGATATTGGCGGCGTTGTTGGCTACGTTTTGGTTGGTCGCAAACAGTTGGCTGCCGTTAACGGCATCTTTACTGTTGGCGCTGACGGCGCCATCGGCTACGTTGGTCACTTTGTTGCCGGCGTTGTTCAATCCGTCTTTGGTCAGTTTGACATCACCTGCTTTAACGCCGTCTTGGGTCAATGCAACATCGTCGCCTACTTTCACACCGTCGTTGTTCAC
>NZ_JBQCWY010001022.1:0-255 GCF_051956955.1 Neisseria sp. P0021.S005
CTTTCACACCGTCGTTGTTCACGGTGGTGTCGCCGGCTTTGACGCTGTCTACCACCAGGTCTTTGTTCAGCTTGACGGTCACTTTATCGTCTTGGGCTTCAGTGGTGATGTTGTCGTCGCCGGCAACAGTCACGGTGGAGCCGAGTTTTTCGATATTGGTGCTGCCGCTGTCGCCGTTGAAGGTCAGGCCTTTGGTGTCAACGGTGGTTTTGGCATCTACACCTTTTTGGATGTCGTCTTTGGTGTCTTGCGCCA
>NZ_JBQCWY010001023.1:0-255 GCF_051956955.1 Neisseria sp. P0021.S005
GGGGGGGGGGGGGGGGGGGGGGGGGGGGGGGGGGGGGGGGGGGGGGGGGGGGGGGGGGGGGGGGGGGGGGGGGGGGGGGGGGGGGGGGGGGGGGGGGGGGGGGGGGGGGGGGGGGGGGGGGGGGGGGAGGGGGGGGGGGGGGGGGGGGGGGGGGGGGGGGGGGGGGGGGGGGGGGGGGGGGGGGGGGGGGGGGGGGGGGGGGGGGGGGGGGGGGGGGGGGGGGGGGGGGGGGGGGGGGGGGGGGGGGGGGGGGGG
>NZ_JBQCWY010001024.1:0-232 GCF_051956955.1 Neisseria sp. P0021.S005
GTTGCCGGCGACGACAACATCACCACTGAAGCCCAAGACGATAAAGTGACCGTCAAGCTGAACAAAGACCTGGTGGTAGACAGCGTCAAAGCCGGCGACACCACCGTGAACAACGACGGTGTGAAAGTAGGCGACGATGTTGCATTGACCCAAGACGGCGTTAAAGCAGGTGATGTCAAACTGACCAAAGACGGATTGAACAACGCCGGCAACAAAGTGACCAACGTAGCCG
>NZ_JBQCWY010001025.1:0-229 GCF_051956955.1 Neisseria sp. P0021.S005
GCCTTCGCCGTCGGTATGGGTGGTCAAACGACCTGCAGCATCGTAGCCGAAGGTCTCTTTGCTGCCGTCTGGATAGAGGGCGAGGGTGAGGTTTTGATTGGCGTCGTAGTGGTATTCGGTGTGCTGTTCCAGCGCATCGGTAATACGCGCCAACTGTCCTTCGGGGGTGTAGGCCAGTTTGGTTTCGTAACCCGAGCAGTCGGTAATCCGGTCGGGCTGATGGTTTTCG
>NZ_JBQCWY010001026.1:0-229 GCF_051956955.1 Neisseria sp. P0021.S005
TGGACGGCAACCTCGTCCGCGCCGCCAACAGTCACAGCATTACCTGCTTCGACTACAACGGCAACGGCCAAATCATCGGCCAGCACCAATGGAAAGTACCGGCTAAGGAAGAGAACGCCCGAAACGGTTTGCCCGAAACCGACTGGCGCGATGCGCAGTACGACATGCTGTACCTGCCCGTTACCGAAAGCATCCGCTACCACTACGACTTCAACGGCAACCGTACCGC